>JAGAIK010000136.1 GCA_017626625.1 Roseburia sp. | reverse complement strand
TAAGATGTCCCGTTGATGAACAAATTGTATATAACCAGCTTGATAACAATGAGACTGCCATCTGGAGCCTTTTGTTGGCAAGCGGTTATTTGAAGGTATTAGACTATGAGGACGAGGGAAAAATTGATAATGGAAGAGAGCCGCTATATGAGCTTGCCCTCACCAATCATGAGGTGGAGCGCATGTTTAAGAACATGGTGCGCAGTTGGTTTCAGCCGGTGGGAGCGGATTATAATGATTTCGTCACCGCAATGCTGATGGGGGATGTGGATGCCATGAATCTTTATATGAACCGTGTTGCGTTGCAGATTTTCAGCTTCTTTGATACGGGGAAAGGAATCATGGGTTCAGAACCGGAGCGGTTTTATCATGGCTTTGTGTTAGGATTGATGGTGGATTTGCAGGAAAAATACAGTATCACTTCAAATCGTGAGAGCGGTTTCGGCAGATATGATGTGATGTTAGAGCCGAGGAAACCGGAGGAAGATGACGCTTTCATTTTGGAATTTAAGGTGCGCAACATACGGCGGGAGGCAGCTCTTGAAGATACGGTGCAGGCAGCGTTGGCACAAATAAAAGACAAACATTATGAGGAACAGCTTGTTGCAAAGGGTATGCCGAAAGAGCGTATTCACAGTTACGGATTTGCCTTTGAGGGGAAAACGGTACTGATTGAAAGCGACGAGTGTTAAAAACAGCACCCCCTCCGGGGAAACTGACAGTTCATTTGCAGTGAAATGTCAGCCGGACAGGGGTGCTGTTTTTATCGTGCTCTGTTTTCCATCATAGATAAAATGTAGTTTCCCGGATTATTCCCCAAACGCCGGGTCGTTTAAAATATCCTGGCACATCTCAATATATTTATCCGGTCTGTAATCCGTTGCACCGTCAATCAGAGGATTGGCACGGAAAATATCACGTCCCGCAAGAGTCAGGTCGATGGTTGCCGTGTGCATGTCGCATTCAATAGCAAGTGGGTCAGTGAATTTATGACCTGCATAGTAGTGAACCTCCCAGAAATTACGGCTTGGTCCGATAATGCTGCTGCCGCCCCAGAACTCGTTGTATAGGTCTTTTCCGCCCAGGTTGGAGGATACCACATACATCTGGTTTACGATAACCTGAGCTTCCAGTGTTGTGGTGCCGAGGGCAATGCCGTGGCATTTGGCAAGAGCGGTACAGTTGATGTGCATTCTGGCACCTTTTGCTCCTTCGTAGCGCATCATTTCCGGGAAACAGTAGGAGTCATAGCAGATGGAAATACCGATAGGACCCCATTCGGTAGCGATGACGCAGGGCTTGTCCCCTCTGGTTGCCCAGTGTGGTTCCGGGTATGGCAGGTGCATTTTGCGGTAAGAGCGAATCAGTCCCTCCGGTCCGCAGATTGCCAGTGCATTATAAATGATGGAAGGGTCGTCCGGGTCTCTCTCCGGCATACCGAATACAGCATAAACGCCTAATTTTTTGGTGAGTTCTCCTACTTCCAAAGAAGATGGACCGGGGATAAGCTCCGCCTCTTTGGACTGCATTTTCTCTGCCTTTGGCTTGTCCTCTTCATCATCATAGCCGGTCAATGCCATTTCAGGAAATACAATAAAATCAGAGCCCTTCTTTGCGGCCGCTTCAATATATCCCTTGATGCGGTTTAAGTTTTTCGCTTTATCGCCCCAGGTGGCGTTGAAAGTAACAGTTGAAACAGTGATAATGTCTTTTTTCATAATAAATAATCTCCTTTCGTAAAAAAAGCGCAAACGGATATGAAAAACACTCCGTTGCGCTTCTGATAGGATTAATGTAGCACAGCAAAACCGGAAGTACAACGGAAAAAACTTAGGTGATACAGGAAAAAAGTTAGGCTTTGGTTTTATCTAATTTTTTTCGGGGTAAGTGCAAATTTAATTCGGTTTACTTCCCCCACGGTTTCGATATAATGAATTTCAACAACAGGGAACACGAAGGAACAAAAAGCAAAGGCGCTTTGGATAACACCAGAGCGCCTTTTTCGTTTCATAGAAAAGATTTTTCTTATGAAATAAATAATTACAGCAGTTTCCCAAGTACAAAAAGAGGAGAGAAAACATT
>JAGAIK010000135.1 GCA_017626625.1 Roseburia sp. | reverse complement strand
GTTTTTGTGACTATGGGAGGAGATTAGATGTTCTTAGAAATCTGCTCCGCTTCCAGCAGCAAACAGACACGACGTCTGTTTGAGGTACAACGGCGCCACGGAAGGCGCCCTTGTACCGGCTGCGTCCCGCCCCCACAGCCTTCCCGCAGATTTCTTAGAACATCTTATCTCCGGACATCGGAACAAAACAGAGCCTGCGTTGTGCCATCTGCCCCCATAACCTTATCCCCAGCCCCCTTTTGGCACCCGAATCCGTCAAACCTGCAAACGTTTTCACCAAGAAAGGACTTAACACTCATGTCATTAAAAGAAATCGCAACCCTAACCAACACCTCCATCTCCACCGTCTCCCGCGTCCTAAACCACCCGGAGCACCGCTGCAACAATCCCGAACTGGCACAACGAATCTGGGATGCCGCCGCCAAACTTAACTATATCCCCAACACCACCGCCAGGAATCTCCGCCTCGGCGTCTCCGAAAACACCACCCCCTACACAGTGGACATCTTCCTGACCCGTTTTGATTCCCTGGACAAGGATGTATTTTTCTTAGAACTGTTCCAATATCTGAAAGAAGAACTCCTTTCCTCCGGCTGTCTCTTAGGCGATGTCCTCCACCCCGTGGATATTTTAAACCTGGCGCATTCCTCGGAAAAAAACGGACACATCCCCTACCAGTCCAGCCTCAAGGTTGCCGCCCCTGTTCCCGCCCTGACTCCCTCCGGCATTTCCCGGAAGGAGGACACCGGACTCATCATTTTAGGAAAATGCCCCTCCGACATGGTGCCAATCTTAAAAAAACGTTATTCCTGCATTGCCGGAATCGACCGTAACCCAACGGATTACGAATACGACGAGGTGGTCTGCAACGGCACAACCGCCGCCCAGAAAGCCATGGAATATCTCATTTCCTTAGGGCACAAAAATATCGCCTATATCGGCGATTGTACCTATGAGGCACGGTATATCGGATATTACCAGGCTCTCTTAGACCACAGGCTGCCCTTAAATTACGCCAATATCCACCCCACCAGCCAGACCCAGGAGGAAGGTTTCTCGGTCATGCAGACAATTATTGAAAGCCCAAACCAGCCAACCGCCATTTTCTGCGCCAACGACAGCACTGCCCTCGGCGTCCTACAGGCACTAAAAAAACGCAAAAAAAGGGCTACCTGCCCTCCGTTATCTCCATCGACAATATTCATGCTTCCCAGTATACCACCCCCATGCTCACCACCATCCACATTCCCAAAAAGGAAATGAGCCACCTCGCCCTTACATTGCTGTTAGACCGAAAAAACAGGCTGCATGAAGAAAATGTGCGTTTAGAGCTGCCCTGCCGCCTGATAGAGCGTGAGAGCTGCTCTTACCTCTACGAGTAAAAAAACACTGTTTTTCCTACTCCCCCGGTCTCCGCAAACCGAAAGCCTGTTTTTCCTACTCCCCGGTCTCCGCAGACCGGAAACCTGTTTTTCTCAGGAAACAGCTTCCCGGTTTGCTGCAATCCCGATGGAAACCCGTGTTCCTTCTCCCTCCTTAGAGGTGATAGTCAGGCTGTGCCCTAATTTTTTCAAAATCCGGCTGCACAGATAAAGCCCGATTCCGGTTGAGCGTTTGTCCGCATGTCCGTTATAGCCCGTGTAGCCTTTCTCACAAATCCGCGGTAAATCCTCCGCCTTAATGCCAATCCCCGTATCCGCAATTACAAGAAACAGGGTACGGGTTTCCTCCCCCTCAAAACGGATGGTTATTTTTCCCTTCGCCGTATATTTGACGGCATTGGATAAAATCTGCTCCACCACAAAAGAAAGCCATTTTTCATCCGTCAGCGCCGTAAGCTCTGTCCCCTGGTACTCCAGATTGATTTTTTTATGGATAAACATGCGGGCATATTTGCGGATTGCTCCCCGGACAACACCGTCTAACTTCACCTGCTCCACCACAAAATCATTGGTTTCCGATTCCAGGCGCACATACTGCAACGCCATTTCCACATACTGCTCAATGCAGAAAAGCTCTTCTAATTCCTCGTTCCATTCTCCCGCCTCATTTTTCTCCTGCAGCAATAGCCTTAATGCGGAAATCGGCGTCTTAATCTGGTGCACCCACATGGCATAATATTCCCGCAGTTCTTTCTGTCTGCCTAACAACTCATTTTCCATATGCCTCTTTTCATCAAAGGCTAGCCGAAGCAGTTTTCCGTATTCCTCCTCCATAACGCCCTCCGGCTTCGGCATATGCTCTAAGGAATAGGACACGGAATATTCCAGTTCCCTTAAGCTCCGGTAATGTCTCCACTGATGTGCGATATCCCAAAGGAACATCAGCAGCAGGACAAAAATCCCCACTGCCGCCGCATATAAAATTTCCCGCCTCGCAATTCCGTTCAACGCCATGAGCGTTACCATAATTCCCTCACAAACCCCAAAGGCTAACACCCATTTTAAGTTGTATTTTACATAAGAAATGATAAATTTCATCCGATACGATATCCTATGCCTTTCTTTGTGAGAATAAAGTCCTCTAAGCCCACTGCCTCTAATTTTTTCCGCAGGCGGTTCACATTGACGGAGAGGGTATTTTCATCCACATAGCTGTCGCTCTCCCAGAGTTTTGTCATCAACGTGTCCCTCGACACCACTTTTTCCTTATTCTCCATCAACACCTGCAAAATCCGCAGCTCATTTTTCGTCAATTCCATTTTCTCCTGTCGGTACATCAGGGTTGCCTCCGTCAGGTTCAGCATGGCTCCCCGGTGCTCTAACACTGTGCTCTGTCCCATAAAATCATAGCTGCGCCGCAGCATAGCCTGTATCTTCACCGTCAGCACATCCAGGTCAAAGGGCTTTGCAATAAAATCGTCCCCGCCCATATTCACCGCCATGACAATATTCATATTGTCTGATGCGGAGGAAACAAAAATCACCGGAACCTTGGAAACTTTTCGGATTTCCGCACACCAATGGTAGCCGTTATAAAAAGGAAGCTTGATATCCATCAACACCAGTTGGGGTGAAAACTGTAAAAATTCCTGCAGCACATTGGAAAAGTCCGTAACCACCGCCACCTCATAATCCCAGCTCTCCAAGTGCCTTTTTACTGTTCGCGCAATAATTTCATCATCTTCCACCATAAATATCCGATACATGTCCCATTCCTCTTTGTCTAAACTTCCATGAACCCGTCATTCCTCTTATTTATACCACAAAAAAAGAGAAACCGGAAGTTTTTCCTGTCTCGAAAAAAACTTCGGTTTCTCATGCACCAGGGTATTTCTTATAAAATTCTCAATGCAACCCTTCATCGTCAGCCCTTCACACTTCCCAATGCTACCCCTTGTACGATGTGTTTCGACAAAATCAGATACACCACAATCACAGG
>JAGAIK010000134.1 GCA_017626625.1 Roseburia sp. | reverse complement strand
TCCCTGACATGGGCGATGGCGCCCAGATTGTGTCCTTCTAGTACGTAGGAGGGAAGATAGTAGAAAAATAAATCCGGTCCCTGCTGGCCTAAGGAATAGACGCTGCGGTTGGCGGAGAGATTTCTTTTTAATGTGCGTGTTTGTTTTGGGGAATCACATTGGATGTCCCTGAATGCTTCTGTTCCGAAAATATAATGGGTTACAAATCCAGGCATAAAGAACTGCCTCCTTTTATTTAATGAAGAGAGATTGTTTTCACGGATATTATAACCACTTTTCCTGCCCTTGTTAAGTTTTGAGGTATATTTTTAAGAAAAAACTAATAACCATGAAATAAGATGAGGAAGAAGCAGGCTTTTCTAATTTTAATCATACGGAAATATTTTTCAAACAAAAAGCAAACAGTCGTATTTTAACATAGCTTTATTCATAGGAAGGGCGGTTTCAGATGATTGCGGGAATATTAGTATGTGTAGAAATGTGGCGAAAAGTAGTATAAAAAACCATGTTATATAGATACGAATATTTTTATATGTAGTCGAAGGATAGACAAAAGTGTCGAAATGTATATTTTGAAACGACACGGAAACTGCTTTGCATATGTTAAAAGAATAACAAATTTTTTATACTTCTTACATAGAAGAATGTAAAGAGACCGAAACGGAGGGGAAACATATGGCAAATTTAGCAATGTCAGTGGAGAGAAAGGCTTTTGGTTTAGCAGCAGATGCCGCATTAAAAAAAATAAAAAAGGACAGACAGAAAGGGTTGCTGCAGATTGTAGATTTGGCAGAATCCTTTATGGGAGATAATTTCAGCAAAGAGGCTTACGAAGGCGCAAGGGCGATGATTAACGACCCGGATAATAAATGGATGCGCTATGTCGACAGGCTTTTAAATGAAACAGACCCCCATGTGGCAAAAATGACGGCACTCAATCTGGGCTTTCAGGCAGCATTCTACGGGACGAAAACCATCCGTAAAATGCGTGAGGTACACGACTGCAATATCCCGTGGCTTATCTTAATGGACCCTACCAGTGCATGTAACCTGCATTGTACCGGGTGCTGGGCGGCAGAGTACGGAAATAAATTAAATCTGACATTCGAAGAGATGGACAGTATTGTGACTCAGGGAAAAGAGCTGGGCATTTATTTTTATATGATGACCGGAGGGGAGCCTTTGGTGCGGAAGGCGGATATTATCCGTCTTTGTGAGAAACATAATGAGTGTGCGTTCCACTGCTATACCAACGGAACTCTGGTGGACCAGGCATTCTGTGATGAGATGAAACGGGTGGGAAATCTTTCCCTGTCCATCAGCCTTGAAGGCTTTGAGGATGCCAATGATTTCCGCCGGGGCAGCGGTGTCTACGAGAAAGTCATTCGTGCCATGGATTTATTACATGAAAATGGATTGATTTTTGGCAACAGCGTATGCTATACTCGTAAAAACATGGATGCGGTAACCTCGGATGAATTTTTTGACCTGCTGATTGAGCACGGCAGCCGTTTTGCGTGGTACTTCCACCTCATGCCGGTGGGTATGAACGCTACGCCGGAGCTGATGCCGACGAAGGAGCAGCGGGAATATATTTATCACAGACTTCGTGAGGTACGTGCCAAAGAGGGCGGCAAGGAAATTTTTGTCATGGATTTCCAGAATGACGGTGAGTTTGTGGGCGGCTGTATTGCAGGCGGAAGAAACTACTGCCATATCAACCCCAAGGGAGATGTGGAGCCCTGTGTATTTATCCATTATTCAGGAGCGAATATCAGGGAAAAATCTCTGTTAGAGTGCTTAAAACAGCCGTTATTTATGGCTTACCGGGATAACCAGCCCTTTAACGACAATATGCTAAGACCTTGTCCTATGCTGGAAAATCCTGAAATTCTGCAGAAAATGGTACATGAGACCGGAGCGCACTCCACCGATGTGGAGGAAACGGAGCCGGTAGAGCATTTGTGCGGAAAATGTGAGCAGTACGCCTGTGAATGGAAAGAAACCGCCGACAGACTTTGGAGCGAGCATCCGTATCATCAAAAGGGATATACGAATTTTAAAAAGAAATAAGAGGCGATTTTTATCAGTAAAAAACAAAAGCAGATTTTAAAGTGGGTGATTGTGGTTATCCTTGTGGGTATCATTGTGTATACCTTCCGGGATTCCGCAGGACCTATCTTAGAGCAGTTAAAAAAGACAACCCCGGCAGTGGTGGCAGGTATCTGCGTGATGACGATGGTTTATCATGTGGTGGAGGGGCTTATCACCATGGTACTGGCAAAACAGTACCAGCCGGGATTTACCTGGGGAATGGGTATTACCAATGCACTGTACTGTTCCTTTTACCGTGTGGCTACATTAGGCAGCGGTGCCGGTGTAGCTGCCATATATTATCTGAATGAGCATGGCGTGTCTTATGGACAGGCCTTTGGTTTGTATATGCTGCAATATGCGTTCCATAAAATCAGCATTGCGCTGTTTTCCCTGCTGTTTTTCGGCTTAAGCTGGGAGTATATGCTGCAGCACTTCTCGGACTATGGCGGGCTTTTGGCGGCGGGCTATGGGATTACGGTTGTGATTACCCTGGGGCTGATTTTATTCTGCTGTTCGAAAGGCTTTCACAGGCTGTTGTTCTGGGTGCTGGATTTTGTCAACGGAAAACTGAAGCATCGTTTTGATCCGCTGCTTTCCCAGTTGCGGGAGCAGTGCGGCATGATGGAAGAGGCTTCGAAGCATCTGCTGAAGCGGAAATCCACGGTGGCGGGGGTCATTGCATTAAACATATTAAAGCTCTGCTTTTGGTATGCGATACCTTATCTGGTATTTGGGTCAGAGGACGTGATTACCCTCCCCCAGGTGATGGCGGTGACCTCGCTGTCTGTCATGTTAGCGGCGGTGATTCCGGCTCCGGCGGGAATTGGTTCCACGGAATTTGTGTTTACCTCCCTTTTCTCGAAAATCGTGGGAACGGGAATGGCGGGCTCTGCCTCCCTGCTGTACCGCTTTGGAACCTTTGTGTTTCCCTTTGCGGTGGGGGCGGTCATTGTGGCTGCAAGGCATATCAAAGCAGGAAAAAAAGAAAAAGCTTGTTGTTAAAATAGCGAACAGTCTTTGGCGGGCTCCGTCAAAGGCTGTTTTTTTAAGAAAACTTTAAGTAACAGGAAATTGACAAATCCGATAGAATTGGTAAAATTCATATGTAATGTTTGTAAAAACTGTGTGGGCGCATGAGGATATGGAAAAGAGCAGTTTCATATAAAATCAGGGAATAAAAAAGAGGAAAACATGAAAGTAAAATTATATTTTGACGGGGGAAATCTGGGGAGGCTGGCAGTTGCCATGGTGTTTGCCAGTCTGCTGTGTTTCTGGATAAGATTTCCGGTGTGGATGCTGCTTGGCTTTGGGGGGCTTTATTTTTTTATAAAGAGCCTGAAAATTGAGCTGAGCGAAAAGCTGCCCTGGCTGTGGAGTGCCGTAATGCTTGGGACAGGCAGTGTTTTTTCGGCATATCAGGTGCAGTATCTTTTACTGGATGCAGAGCTTCGGGCAAAGATTACGGACACGAAGATGTTTCAGAACGTATTGTGCTGTCTGGTGATTTATCTTGCGGTACAGATATTTACCAACAATACGGGGCTGACCTGTATTATTTCCTATGTGGCGATTATGAGCCTGGCGGGAATCAATTATTTTGTCTATCTGTTCCGGGGAAATGAATTTATTTTCAGCGATTTGAAATCCATCTCCACCGGGCTGTCGGTGGCGGGAAATTATGAGTTTGTGCTGGACGAGCGGGCGGGGCATGTGATTTTGCTTAGTATTCTGTATGTGGCGTTTATCCGCAAGCTGCATGTGTCTTTCAAAAAAAGGCTTTGGATGGGCGCTATCTGTCTTTCCCTGGTGGTTTTCTGCTGCGCCTATATCGGGCAGAAAACGGAAAATTATGTGACAGAAACCTGGGAGCAGAAGGGCAGCTACCGCAACGGTTATATTTTAAATTTTATGCTGAGCATCCGGGATACATTTGTGGGGGAGCCGGAGGATTATTCCGATGAGGCGGTGGCGGCGTTAGAGGCACGCTACAGTGAAACCGGGGAAACGGAGACGGCGGAGAAACCCACCATTATCGTGGTGATGAATGAGTCCTATGCGGATTTGAGCGTGGTGGGAGAGTTTTCCACCAACATGGAAGTGACGCCGTTTTACAACTCCCTTCAGGAAAATACCTTAAAGGGCTATGCCCTGTCCTCGGTGTTCGGGGCAAAGACGCCTAATTCGGAGTGGGAATTTATGACGGGCAATTCCATGGCGTATCTGCCCGGCGGTTCGGTGGTATATCAGCAGTACATCAGCGATACGCCCACTTCCATCGTGTCAAACCTGAAAAATGAGGGCTATACCTGTGTGGCGATGCACCCTTACTATGAGACGGGCTGGAGCCGGAATGCGGTTTATCCTGACATGGGCTTTGATGAAATGTATTTTATCGATGATTTTGACAACACGGCGGTGCTGCGGGAATACATTACGGACC
>JAGAIK010000133.1 GCA_017626625.1 Roseburia sp. | reverse complement strand
CCTGGGGGTGCTCCACACGGAAACCTACGGCAAAGGATTTCGGCTCCATCTGTAAGTTACGTTTCAGCAGCATGGAAAAAGTGTCCCTTGCGGAGTGGCCGATGGCTAACACCAGGCAATCAGTGGCTAAGGTTTCCATGCCATTTATGGTTACCCCTGCGATTTTTCCGTTGGAAATCAGAAGGTCTGTGACACAGGCGGAAAACCGGAATTCTGTGCCCTGTTCCTGTAGAAAAAGCCGCATGTTTTTGATGACCTCAGCTAAAATATCCGTGCCGATATGGGGCTTGTTTTCATATAAAATATGCTCCGGTGCACCGAATTTTACAAAGGTTTCCAGCACAAAACGGTTTCGTCCCACCGGATCTTTTACCAGAGTATTTAATTTTCCATCGGAAAAGGTTCCGGCTCCGCCCTCACCAAACTGGACATTCGAGGCGGTATCGAGAATGCCTGTTTTCCAGAACCGTTCCACGTCCGCCGTGCGTTCTTCTACCTTTTTCCCCCGCTCTAAAAGAATGGGAGCATAGCCCTGCAGGGTAAGGGCATAGGCACAGAACAATCCGGCGGGACCTGCTCCCACAATGACGGGACGGTTAGAATCAGCGGAAGCTTTTTTCGGTGGAAAAGTATATTTTTTCGGATTGATTAACATAACATTTTTATCGTTAATCTTTTTTAAAATCCGCTCTTCCGATTCCACCATTACATCTACCGAATACACATAAAACAATTCCGGCTTTTTGCGGGCGTCGATGGATTTTTTCACAATCTGGTATGTTTTTAATTGCTCCGGCTTTATTTTTAATGTTTTTTGGATTTTTTGCTCTAACTGCGCCTGTTCGTGGTGAATCGGCAGCTTTATCTGATTTATTCTAATCACTTTATTTTTATGTCCTCTTTCCTGGAATGTATCGCTGCACCGGCGGCGTGCAGCCCTGCCACATAACCGCTGGACCATGCCCATTGCAGATTATATCCGCCGCAGGTGCCGTCGATATCTATCAGCTCTCCGGCAAAGTACAGTCCCGGCACCAGCTTTGACATCAGCGTTTCATTTTCTATCTCTGCGGTAGACACGCCTCCGGCACAGACCTGTGCCTGCTCAAAGGTTTTGCTGCCGATGATATCCACCCGCAGACCTTTGATTACAGTGCAGAGGCTATGGAGCTGCTTTTCCGAAACCTTTTGGGCGGGCAGATGTACATCAATGCCTGCCTCTTTTAGCAAGACGCCGGATAGTTTTTTGTTGAGCAGACCAATCAACGCCTCTCCTGCTGTTTTGCCATGGGCATTTTTGCGGAAACGAAGTTCCATGCTTTTCTCTAATTCCGTAAACTCTGTGTCAGGCATGAAATCCAACAGCACGTGTACTTTTTTCTTCTGCTTCAATGCTTTTGTGGCATAACGGCTCAGCTGAAAAACAGGAATACCCGATATGCCAAAATCCGTTAATTGCAGCTCGCCCCGTTCTGACGAAATCTGCCTGTTTTCTATGTAGAGTTTTATCGAATTTTCTGCACGAATTCCTGCAAGTGATTTAAAAAATGACTGTTTTCCCTGCAACTGTACCAAAGCCGGAACAACATCTATGAAATGATGTCCGAATTTTTCTATATATGGGAAGGCGCTGCCGTCACTTCCGGTTTTGAGTGAAGCTAAAAGACCGGTAGCGAAAATGACGGATTTTGCTTCTATTTTTCCATGGTTGGTGGTTATCAAAAAGGTGCTGTTTTGTTTCTTAATGGTTTTGATTTCGCAGGAGGTTTCCTCCGGCACGTTTAAGTAGGAAAGCTCCATGCGGAGCACATCAAGGACGGACGCTGCCTGCTCGCTGGCGGGATAATAGTAGCCGTTTTTTATTTTGGGGCAGATGCCTAATTCTTCAAAAAACGCTACGGTAGCTTCAAAGCCGAACTGCTGAAAAACGGGTACAACAAATGCAGGGTTCTCCCCTCTGTAACAGGAAGCACCCTGCAAGGCGTTGGTATAATTGCATTTTCCGTTTCCGGTGGCAAGGATTTTTTTGCCTACCCGGTCCATATGTTCGATAATGATTGTCTTTGCCCCGGCTCTTGCCGCTGAAATTGCGGCTACAAGTCCGGCGGCTCCGCCGCCGATGACGGCAACATCTGTCTGATTTGTCATTTTACTTAAACCTCAAAGTTTTTCACAGTAGATTATTTTAACATAAGGATTGCAAAGTTTCAACTTTTCATTGAAAAAGACGCCTGGTTTACAACATACTGCTCCATGCGCCTTTGCATTGTTATTTCATTAGCTCTTTTGTGATTTCGCTGATGTCGTAATCCGGTGCGTACGATACGGCTATGTTGCAAATTTTTTGAATGACTTCCGGTTCTTCTTCCAGCATATCAGCAATTTCCGCTACAGAATTGCCTTTTGCTAATTTTTTGCATACCAGACTGACAAGCTTTTGCATTTCGCCCTTGCTGATACCCTGTTCTATTCCTTTGCTAAGCCCTTGCGCCATTCCTCTGTTAATTCCAACCTCAAGAATGTTCATCTGCACCGCCTCCCATTCTTCCGATTTTTTTACTTCTGATACAATCTTATCCAATTCCACGATTCTCTTATCTCTCACTTGGATTTCGGGATTTTCTAATCTTGTATCTTTCATATATTGTAACAGACTTATCAGCTCTTTGGAACCATTTTT
>JAGAIK010000132.1 GCA_017626625.1 Roseburia sp. | reverse complement strand
TATTCCACATCCAGCTCTGCCTGCAGCGCATCCATTCCCACAAACAGGTATACCTCTTCTGCCTCCTCATGCTGTTCCAAAAATTCTTTGATAAGCACATACTCTCCCGCTATGGTAACCGCCCGGTTATTTCCCGCAAAACAGTACTCCGGATTTTCCCCTGCCAGTCCGTCAAAAAGCTGCCTGCAGACGCTGTCTCCTATTACCAGCCTTGTGGCATCCGGCTGCGCGCTTACTCTCTCAACTGCCTCATCTACCTCCATTTTTGCCACCGGATAATCGCTGCTTTTTGTCACTGCCGCAAGCCAGCCCCGAAAAGGCGGCTTCGCAGACAGAATATCCAACAGCAGCAGCACCGCCAAAAACAGGCATAGAAACAACGCCGTTTTTCCCACAAATTTTTTCATACCCCTGTTTCCCCTTTAAAACTGAAAATAGATAAAAGACGCTGCCGCTCTTCCGTAATTTTGTATCAGAAACAGCACAAAACACGTCAGTATTAATAGATATCCACTCCACCGGCAAACCACGGGAAGGTTTTCCACCTGCTCCCGCAGCCGGTATCCACGCTCATGCAGCACGTCCACCGCAAGCAATACCAGTATGGCAAGCAGCAGCTCTAACAACTGCATTCCCTCTAAGCCCAGAGAAAAAATATTCCGGTTCAGATAGGGGTGGAACAGATTTCCAAGTCCGTGCCTTATCATGGAAATCCCATAGCCAAGCCTCGGAGCACGGAAAAACAGCCAGGCAAAATCACAGAAAAGAAACGTTACCAGAATCCGGAAAAACCTGCACACAGGATGATTTTTCTCCAAAGAAATTTTTTCTCCCATCCTCTCCCGGAAAGGTTTCGTCACACCGCCTGCAATCTGATAAGCGCCGTGCAGCGCTCCCCAGAACACGTAATTCCAGCTTGCGCCGTGCCACAGACCGCTGACCAGAAACGTAATCATCAGGTTGCGGTAAGTAGTCGTTTTCCCCCTGCGGCTGCCGCCCAAGGGAATATAAAGGTAATCCCGGAACCACCCAGACAGGCTGATGTGCCACCTTCTCCAAAATTCCCTGACGCTCTCTGCAAAATAAGGCTGTCTGAAATTATCCATCAGCCGGATGCCAAGCACCTGCGCCGCACCTACGGCAATGTGGCTGTAACCGCCGAAATCACAATAAATCTGTATTCCGAACAGAATTGTGGCAAAAGCAATCATTCCCGCCGAATAGCTCTCATACTGCTCATAGACGGTATTTACCAGGATTGCCGCCTGGTCTGCAATCCAGATTTTTTCAAAAAAGCCCCACAGCATCAAAAGCAAACCTTTTTTTGCCATATCGTAGTCAAAGGGCTTCGGCGTCTCTAATTGCTTTAACAGATTGCCGCTCCGCTCAATAGGCCCCGCCACCAACTGGGGGAAGAACGAAACAAAAAGAGCATACCGCAGAAAACTTTTCTCTGCCTTTGTCTCCCTGCGGTACACATCCACCAGATATCCCACTGCCTGAAAGGTATAAAAGGAAATTCCCACCGGAAGCAGCAGGGAAACGCCGCTCCACTCTAAACGGATTCCGGCAGTTTTTAATATTCTGTCAATGCTTCCCATGGCAAAATCCAGATACTTAAACACAAACAGCAGCAGAAATACCGCCGTCACGCAAATACCAAGGCACCATGCTCTTTTCTTTCCCTGTTCCGGCACCTGCGCCCCGCCTAAAGCTCCTATCCCCCTGCCTCCAAGGTAACTTAAAAAAGTCACCCCGAAAATCAGCAGAGCATACGCCGCATTCCAGCTCATATAAAAATAATAGCTCGCCAAAAGCAGCCACATCTGTTTTGCCTTTTGCGGCAGGAGAAAGTAAATGCCCACTACAACGGGAAAAAAGATTAAAAAAGGAATCGAATTAAAAAGCATGGCTTAAAGCTTTTTAATGCGCTCTAACGCTGCCACGGTATTCTCGTAAGTTCCGAATGCCGTCAGTCTGAAGTAACCCTCGCCGCTGGGTCCGAAGCCGGAGCCCGGCGTACCTACCACATTGGCATTCTCCAACAGATAATCAAAGAACTCCCAGGAGGTCATTTTGTCCGGAGTCTTTAACCAGATATAAGGTGCATTGACGCCGCCGAATACCGTATAGCCCGCATCTTTTAAGCCCGCCTTGATGGTGGCTGCATTTTTCATGTAATAGCCCACCTGCTCTTTTAACTGTGCCTTTCCGGCTTCGGAATAAACTGCCTCTCCGGCACGCTGTACAATGTATGGCGCACCGTTGAATTTTGTTCCGTGGCGTCTTGCCCACATGCCGTTTAAGGACACCTCACCGCATTTTAACTCCTTCGGAACAACGGTATAGCCGAGACGCACTCCGGTAAATCCGGCATTCTTAGAAAAACTCTTTAACTCGATGGCACAGGTTTTTGCCCCCTCGCATTCATAGATGGAATGTGCCACATCACTCTCGGAAATATATGCCTCATATGCCGCATCATAAATAATGACGGCTCCCACCTTGTTGGCGTAATCCACCCAGGTCTGTAACTGTGCTTTCGTAATGGTGGTTCCGGTAGGGTTATTGGGCAGGCATAAGTAAATGATGTCCGGCGTCTCCTTCGGGAACTCCGGCATGAAATTATTTTCCATGGTGCAGGGCATGTAAATCACATCGCTCCACATCTCCGTTGCCGCATCATAGGTTCCGGTTCTTCCCGCCATAACGTTGGAGTCCACATAAACCGGGTAAACCGGGTCGCAGACAGCAATCTTATTGTCAACACCGAAAATCTCCTGGATATTTGCAGAATCGCTCTTTGCTCCGTCAGAGACGAAAATCTCGTCTGCGGAAATATCGCAGCCCCTTGCCTGATAATCGTTTTTCACAATGGCATTTCTCAGGAAATCATAGCCCAAATCCGGTGCATAACCGTGAAAAGTCTCCGCTTTTCCCATCTCGTCCACTGCCTTGTGCATTGCCTCGATAATCGCCGGAGCAATCGGCTGGGTCACATCACCGATACCCAGACGGATAATCTGTTTGTCGGGATTGGCTGTGGAATAGGCATTCACTTTTTTTGCAATGGTGCTGAAAAGATAGCTGCCCGGTAATTTCTGATAGTTTTCATTAATTTTAAACATGGCTTTCTCTCCTTACTGTTTTATGTATTCTTTCTGGCGCCCGCTGTTTTCCGGGATTTTCCCCGTCCCGGCGCTGTAGTTCTGATTTGTAATTCAGTATATCATTGCAGCAGCCGGGCTGCAAGTATTTTTTGTTTACCTGGAAC
>JAGAIK010000131.1 GCA_017626625.1 Roseburia sp. | reverse complement strand
GCCAATGTGGAACGGGCTGCCTGGACCAAACTTACTTTAGAAGAGCAGGAGGAACTGCTCCGCCTTACCGCAAAGCTGAACCGGCTTTTTCGTGCGGAAACCGATAAATTTTTACAAAAGTGAGGTATTTTACGTATGAGAATCCAATTATCTGACCATTTTACTTACCGCAGACTACTGCGCTTTGTACTTTCTCCCGTTTTGATGATGATATTTACTTCCCTCTACAGTATCATAGACGGATTTTTCATCTCGAACTATGTGGGAAAAACTCCTTTTGCCGCTGTCAATCTGATTATGCCCGTCACTATGGGAGTAGGTGCCATTGGCTTCATGGTGGGCACCGGAGGCAGCGCTATTGTATCGAAAACCTTAGGTGAGGGAAAACGGGAACTGGCAAACTCCTATTTTTCCATGATGATTTATGCTGCCATTCTGCTGTCACTCGCCTTATCTGTTCTCTGCTTCATCTTTACCCCGCAGATTTGCACTGCTTTGGGGGCAGAGGGAGAGCTGCACCGCAACTGCGTGATTTACGGCAGGATTTTATTTCTGGCTGAAACCGCCTTTGTACTTCAATATGCTTTCCAGAGCTTTTTCGTGGCGGCGGAAAAGCCCGGACTGACTTTAAAAATATCCATTGCCGCCGGACTGACCAATGCGGTGCTGGACTTTTTATTTATTGTGGTATTCCACTGGGGAATCGCAGGCGCTGCTGCCGCCACGGCTTTGGGACAGGTGGTGGGAGGCATCCTGCCGCTGCTTTATTTTTCCCGGAAAAACTCCAGCCTCCTGCGGCTGGTGAAGGCGCCCTTCGATGGAAAAATTCTGAGGCAAACCTGTTTTAACGGCGCCTCGGAGATGGTGACAAACCTCTCTTCCTCCATCGTAAATATTTTGTATAATTTTCAGCTTATGCGGATTGCCGGAGAAAACGGCGTCGCCGCCTACGGGGTGATTATGTACGCCAATTTCCTCTTTATGGCAGTATTTTTCGGGTACTCCATCGGCAGCGCTCCGGTCATCAGTTTCCACTACGGAGCGGGAAACCACGACGAACTGAAAAACCTGTTCCGCAAAAGCCTGATTCTTGTGGGGATTTCCGGCGTTATCATGACGCTTGCCTCTGAACTGTTTGCTGCGCCGCTGGTAAGGATTTTCGCCGGATACGACCCTGACTTATACGCCATGACCGTGCGGGGCTTTCAGCTTTATTGCTTTGCCTTCCTGCTGATGGGAATCAATGTGTTTGCCTCCGCCTTTTTCACCGCCTTAAGCAACGGCGGGGTTTCCGCTGCCATCTCCTTCCTGCGTACCTTTTTACTGCAGATTGCGGCAGTTATCCTGCTGCCGGTATTCTTCGGAATTGACGGTATCTGGCTTGCCGTTGTGGCGGCAGAATTTCTGACGCTGCTTATCACCATCCTGTTCCTTGTGAAAAATGCAGGAAAATATCATTATGCCTAAAACGAAAAAGACCAGGTGGTCGTAAATCCATCTGGTCTTTTTCATTCTGTTCCTGCCTCTTATAAGCTCTCTCTCAAAATACGGATAATGTCCTCACGCGCAAGAACTTTATAACCTCCCGGCAGCACGGCAGTCACATCCGCAATCCCCTCTATCATCTCTTCGGTGGCACCCAGTTCTGTGATATTCATAACAAGCCCAAGTTCCTTCATCCAGCTTTCCATTGCCGCAAGACCTTCCTCCGCAATCTGCCGGTCGCTTTTGCCTTCCGGGTTTACGTCCCAGACATTGACTGCGAAGCGCTTAAATTTTTCAATGCCATACGGCATGATATAGCGGTAATAAGGCAGCGACACAGCCGAAAGTGTCATTCCATGTGTGGCGTTGGTATATCCGCCAACCGCCTGCCCTAACATATGCACCATCCAGTCCGTCGCCTTTCCCCTGGAAACAAGCGTATTCAACGCCCATGTAGCTGTCCACATAATGTTGCTTCTGGCTTCATAGTCCTGTGGGTTCTGATTGGCAATACGGCTGGCATGAAGCAGGGAGCGCATTAACCCCTCGCTGATGTAATCGCTGGTATTATCATCTTCCCCGGAAAAATACTGTTCGCAGATATGATTGAAAATATCATAAATGCCGGCGACCATCTGATAATGCGGCAGTGTCAGCGTAAATTTGGGGTTTAAAATAGAAAATTTCGGCATAACGTCTTCACTTGCAAACACATGTCCGATTTTCTGCTTTGTTTCCTGATTGGTAATGACTGCACCGGCGTTCATTTCAGACCCGGTACCCACCATTGTCAGAACACAGCCCACCGGAATCAATTCACAGTCCGGCTCTTCAAACCGCAGATAATATTTTTCCCAGGCATCTTCCTGGCAGTTTACCGATACGGATACGGCTTTTGTATAGTCGCAGACAGAGCCGCCGCCCACAGCCAAAAGCAGATTTGCCTGATGCTTTCTTGCAATTTCAATTCCCTCATAGAGCTTAGCGAGCGTAGGATTGGGCATGACGCCGGAAATTTCCGCAACGTTTTTTCCGTTCTTTTTCAGGATTTCCATCACCATATCGTAGATGCCGTTTTTCTTAATAGAGCCGCCGCCATAAACTAAAACTACGTTGTCTCCGTACTTCGGCAGTTCTGTGTTCAGATAGTTTAACGAATCTTCTCCAAAATAGAGCTTTGTGGGGTTACAGTAAGTAAAATTTCCTAACATAATTTCATCCTCCATACTACAATAAATATTTTCTTATCACAGGCTTTTTGTAAAACAGGGCGGTCCTTCCATTTCCAGACCTTCTAGCGTCTATTTGACATTTCTGCCCCTGTTTGGTAAAATCATTGTAATACCTAAAGCTAACTTTAGGTCAAGACTATATTTAAAAAATTTTTTTATTGGAGTGAACCGTATGTATACGATTGGACAAGTATCTGACATGTTTGGTCTGCCGATTTCCACGCTGCGATATTATGATAAAGAGGGCTTATTTCCCGGTATACAGCGGACTTCCGGTATCCGCAGGTTTAGTGAAAAGGAGATTGACGCTATCCGGGTCATCGAATGTCTGAAAAAATCCGGTTTGGAGATTAAGGACATCAAACTTTTCATGGAGTGGTGCGCAGAGGGAAAGGAAACCTATCCGAAGCGGCTGGAGCTGTTTATCAGGCAGAAATCTGCCGTGGAAGCGGAGATTCAGAAAATGAACCGTACATTGGATATGCTGAAATACAAATGCTGGTATTACTCTACATCGTCTTTGGCTTCTGCGGTTTC
>JAGAIK010000130.1 GCA_017626625.1 Roseburia sp. | reverse complement strand
TTTTATAATCCTTCTTGCCCCAATACTGTGCCATAAACATGGAACAGCCGCTGCAGCTTCCGTATAAAAACGAGTTATAAAGGCTCATCAGCTTGTTGGATGCACCGATTGCCGCAATCGCCTCCGTCCCTAAGGAGCTGACCATCAACTGGTCGATAAAGTTGATGCTTTGCGTGAAAACAGCCTGCACAAGCAGGGGTAATACCGTAACTGCCAGCAGCTTCAAAAATTGTTTATTTTCTGCTTTCGCATCATAACCTACAGCCATTTGCATATTTTCTACCTCACTTCCAAATCCAAGTTTTCCGGTTCCTTTTTCCTAACTTCCTCACCCATAAGCTTGAGGTTATACCCTTGTGTAACACAAAAGTCAACACCTTTTTACCGGAACCTCCAGCTCGATTAAGGTTTCATCAAAATTATCCGTAAGGGTAATATCTATCTGATAAATCTGGTAAAAAGCCCCGTCCTGCTGCAAATGGTTTCTCTCCAAGTAGTCCGCCACCTCCTGTAGAAGCTCCGTATAGATGCCCCATAAGCCGTTGTAATAGACGCACACGTAATGCCCGGCAGGCAGTTCATAAAAATGCTTTGATTTCCGGTATCTTTTGTCACACAAAATAAGCGGCGTCGCTGCGAACCGTTCTCCCGGCTCCAGCTTTCCCCTCATTTCACAAAGCTGCCTGTTGCTCCATACTCCGATGCGGTCTGACGCCAGTACCGGAGCCGTCTCCTCCATATGCCCCTCTAACCGCATAAGCCGGTAATTGATTGCCTGCTTGTCCAGTTCCATCTCTCCATAGGTGAGGCAGTACCGCTCCGGCAAATCCCTTTCAAATATCTTTCCCGCCTCAGGCATATCCTTCATACCGCTCATAAAGGCAAGCTTTTCTGCAATCACCTTTTCTAACGCCTTCTTTTTCTGAATCTCCTCCACCAGCTTTTCATGATATTTTTTCAAAAGCTCTGCGGATTTGCTGACATTGCAGTGGTCAAAATACTCCTTGATTTCCTCAAGCCCCATTCCAAGCTGGCGCAGCTCCTTGATGGTGCCTAACTTTTCATACTGGCTTATGGTATAATAGCGGTAGCCGCTGTCGGGGTCTGTATAGGCGGGCTTGAACAAATCAATCCTGTCATAGTGGCGCAGCGTCTCCGTAGTTACCTTCCTTAGCTTCGCCATCTCAGAAATAGATAAAAGGTTCTCTCTGTTCTCCATAGAACTGCACTTCCTTTCCCAAAAAGGAGTTTTTACGCTTTCTCTTTTTCCATCAGCTTATTATAGGCAATGCAGCTCACCAGCTTTGCCAAGATATTGTTCGCCGCAATCGCCGTAGTCTCTGCCGGGTCGTAAAAAGGCTCCACCTCCACCAAATCCGCCCCCACAATATTTAATCCCGGCAGGGCATTTTCCAGAATCATCATTGCGTCATACACGGAAAATCCCCCTGTCACCGGAGTGCCCGTTCCGGGCGCATAAACCGGGTCTAAAAAGTCGATATCAAAGGTCACTAAGCACGGCAGATTCCCCACCTTGTTCCGGATTCTCTCCCCCGCCTCCTCATAGGAAATGGCATGCAGCTCCTTTGCCGAAAGAATCTCTCTCTGATACTCCTTCGTATATTCGTCATTCATCTTCGGGGAGCCGGTACGGATGCCAATCTGAATGGTGTGGCTGCCGTCTAAATAGCCTTTCCGCATGGCATTGCTGAAGGGATTTCCGTGGGTATAAATCTCCTTCGTAGGGCACATCTGATACATGCCCGTATCCAGATGGGAATCAAAATGAATCATTGCCATGGGGCCATACACCTGATAATAGGCAGCCAGCTCCGGAAAGGTAATGGAGTGGTCGCCCCCTACAATCACGGGCGTCGCCCCGGCATCTAATATCCGCTTCGTCTGTTCGGTAATCAGGGCAAAGGCGTCTAACAGATAGCCGCCCATCAGCTTGAAATCCCCGGTATCTACGATTTTTAACTTATCCCCGATATTGATGTCAAGCACCTCGTCCACCTTGCAGCCCTTATACACCCTGCTCCTTAAATATTTCGGCCCTAACTTCGTCCCCGGACGGTTGCTGGTGGCTAAGTCAAAGGGCACCCCTGCAAGGGCAATGTCCACCCCCGTAAGCTCCGGACAGTACTCTAAATGCAGAAAACTGTTTAACGCATTTCCTCCGGTCAGGGATTTCATCTCAAATTTTTCCGGTATTCTCTCTAACATCTACTTTTCCTCCTTTGCCGCCTTATTTTTTGAAAGCATCGCCAGAAACTGCACCACAAGGTAGCCTGCAAAAAGTCCGGTTACCTGCGCCGGGTCGTAATCCTCCGTCACCTCCACAATATCAAAGCCCCTCACATCAAGCCCCGGCAAGGACTGACGGATCATTTCGTATGCCTCATAGGAGGTGAAGCCTCCCGCCACCGGAGTGCCTGTCCCCGGCGCATAAACCGGGTCTAAAAAGTCCACATCAAAGGTCACGATACAGGGGGCGTCCTTTACCTGCGCCCGAATCCGTTCTGCACATTCCTCCACACCGATTTTGTGCAGCTCCCTCGCCGTAATTACTTCCATTCCGTGCTCTTTTGCGAATGTCATTCTGTGGGAATCCACATAGCCCCGGATTCCAATCTGAATCGAATGCTCTGTGTCTAAAAATCCGTCCTCAAAAGCCCGGCGGAAGGGCGTCCCGTGATGGAATTTCCGGTTCTCCGGCGCATCCGTGGTGTCGTTGTGGGAATCAAAATGAATGATTGCCACCGGCGCTCCCACGCTTTCGGAATAAGCCCGAAGCTCCGGATAAGTCATGGAATGGTCGCCGCCAAGGGCAATAGGCACACAGCCGTTGTCTAAAATTTTCTTTATTCCCTCATAAATAATCTGGTAGGACACCTCCGTATAGCCGTTTTTCACCGGGAGATTCCCGTAATCCATTCCCTTTAAATTATGAATCGCATAGTGGGCGTCCTGGGAGTATAACCCCTTATCATTAATGCCTGCGATACTGTGTATTCCCGCCCGGATTGCCTTCGGACCAAAGCGCGCTCCCGTCCTTCTTGTGGTACAGGTATCATAGGGAATCCCCACCACGCAGAAATCCTCCCCGTCAAATTCTCTCTTTAACGGAAGCCCGCCAAAGGAGGCAAGGTTAAGCCCGTAACGGTCTTCTTCCATCTGTTTTCTGATACTTTCCGGTATTTCTTCCTTCCACATTGTTTCTGCCCCCTTACTTTTTCTCTATATATTTGTACTCTTTTATCCCTGCCTTTTTGGCTGCGATTGCCGTGATAAATTCCGCCACAATCTTCTGTGCCAAAAGCTGGGTATTTTCCGTGGGGTCATAATTCGGCGCAACCTCTACCAAATCAAAGCCCACCACATCAAGTCCCGTAATTGCCGCCCGCACCAGTTCTAAGGTTTCCCAGGAGTTAAAGCCTCCCGGCACCGGCGTTCCGGTTCCCGGCGCAACTGCCGGATCTACGAAGTCAATGTCAAAGGTCACCATCACCTTGCGATTTCCCACCTTTTCCCTTATCTTCTTCGCTGCCTCATAGACCCCCATCTTATGTAAATCCACGGCATAAATCTGTTCTAACCCGTGCTCATGGGCAAAATCATAATCATGCTCATCCCGCATAATTCCCCGCATTCCCACCTGGATGGAAGTCTTTGGGTCGATACACCCGGTAAGGATGGCATTGCGGAAAGGATTTCCGTGGCTTGGGAACTCTAAGGACTCCTCCCCGCCCCAGGTGTCCGTATGGGAATCAAAATGAATCAGGGAAACCGGTCCGTAACTGTCCCGGTATGCCAGAAGCTCCGGGTAGGTAATGGAATGGTCGCCGCCTAAAATCACAGGAACCACGCCTGCCTCTAAAAACTCCTTCATCTGCGCCGTAATTTTTTCAAAGCTCTGTTTGGTATCACCGTTTATCACTTCCATATCTCCGTAATCCACGCCGGAAATATAGTCGAATACCTCGATATCCGTACCGTAAACATAGCCGATACCGCCATATGCCTCGCGAATCGCCTTCGGTCCGAATTTCGTGCCCGGCCGCCCGCTGGTCAGGGAATCAAAGGGGATTCCCGCCACCACAAAATCCACATCCTCTAATGTCTTAAGATATGGAAGCCTGCCAAAGGTTCCCGGTGTCACTAAAATGTCTCCGCATTTGTCCGTGTGCCAGTCCGCCGGTTTGTACTTTGGCTCTCTTTTTTCCACTGTACTCTCTTCCATCTGTCTTTTCTCCTTTCCAATCCCAAAGGCGGGAGGAAACATTATTCCAATGCCCCCCTGCCCTCTTCTCCGGTACGTACCTTAATGACCTGTGAAACCTCGTAAACGAAGATTTTTCCGTCACCGATATGCCCGGTATGTATCGTCTTTTTAATCGTGTCAATCAAAAGTGCTAACGGTACAGTGAAAATAACAATCTCTACCTTCACCTTCGGCAGCAGATGTGTCTCTAACTCCGCCCCTCTGTAATATTCCATATTTCCCTTCTGAATACCGCAGCCGCAGACATTCGTCACCGTCATACCGGTAATGTCAATTTTATCTAACGCCTTCATCAGCGCCTCTAAACGGTTCTGGTTCATAATCACCACCACCTTGCGTATCTTGCCGTCAGACTTTTTATATTCCTCCGGCAGGGTATCCTCGTCGTAGGTGCTTAAGTCAATCTGATCCACCAGACCGACGGGGGAAGGAAGGCTGCCGTAATCCCCGCCTCCTCCGGTATAAAGGTGCATGATTCCATGCTCGGACTCATCTAAGCCTTTGATTTCTTCCTCCTCGCTGACACGCAGACCCACTGTTTTCTTAAGTATGGTATAGGTAATTGTCATGGCAGCCGCCACCCAGAGAAATACCGCAATCACACCGAGAATCTGCACTCCGAAAAACTGAAATCTTCCGGTATACAAAAAACCTGATTTTGTAGAAAAGGCTCCTGTCAGGACGGTTCCTAACATGCCGCTGATTCCGTGGGCGCTGACTGCCCCCACCGGGTCGTCCACCTTTAATACCAAATCCACAAACTCCACTGCAAATACCACCACAAAGCCTGCGATAGCGCCAATACACAATGCTCCGACGGCGCTGACCTCGTTACATCCGGCAGTAATCGCCACCAGCCCCGCCAGCACACCGTTAAAAGTCATGGTGGCATCTGCCTTTCCGTAACGTCTCCAGCTCACCAACAGTGCCACAAAACACGCTGCTGCAGCGGAAATCGTTACATTCAGCACGATGGTGCTGACCGTCATAATCGCCTCGTCTCCGGTAAGGCTTAAGGTTGAACCTGCATTAAAGCCGTACCAGCCAAACCATAACAGCAGGATTCCAAGCACTCCAAAGGTCATGCTGTGTCCCGGAATCGCTTTTGACTTGCCCTCCCTGGTGTATTTTCCCAACCGGGGACCTAATATTTTTGCTCCTACCAGGGCAGCGGTGCCTCCTACTACATGCACTGCCGTAGAGCCTGCAAAATCATGGAAGCCTAACTGGTGCAGCCAGCCCGCCTCGTTCCATATCCAGTGTCCTGCAACAGGATACACCAGTGCGCTTATCACCGCAGAACTCATCAGATATGCCGCAAATTTTGTCCGCTCCGCCATGGCGCCGGAAACGATGGTCGCCGCAGTGGCGCAGAACATCATCTGAAACACCAGATACGTATTGCTTGTATATCCGGCTCCCGCATAATCGCCTCTGGAAAACAAATCCGGCTTTCCAATCAGCCCATGCACAGATGTACTGTGCATGAGTCCGAAGCCGATAACCCAGAATACCAGCGCACCGACAACAAAATCCATCAGGTTCTTCATGGCGATATTGCCTGCATTTTTTGCACGCGTAAACCCTGTTTCGAGCATTGTAAAACCTGCCTGCATCATGAAAATCAACACAATCGCTAAAGTTATCCACAAAGTATCCACTGCAGAATACATTACAACGCCTCCTCACTTGATCGTTCCTACTTTGTATGAACGTTTGCTACTGTAAAGTTCCAGAAGAAGTTCGGACCTTCTTCATATTCAAACTCATTGCCGATAATATAAGTATCATTTACCTCATAAACAGGTACGTAAGGACAATCCTCCACCGCAATTTTCATTGCCTCTAACATTTCATCGGAACGAACCTTATCGTCAGACTCAAGGTAGGACTGATTGAGCGGTGCGTCGAATGCCTCACTGGAATATGCCGCCTTATTGGCTCCTCCCTGATAGTTGCTTCCGCTCCACAGGCAGTTTCTCATATATCCTGTCGGGTCAAGCCAGTCGGAAATCCATCCTGTATAAAGCATGTCGTAAACACGTTTTCCGTTTTCGTCCACCGTATAGCCATAGCCGATAGAGTAGGAATCTGAGTTCTGCATTTCAATAATATTCATCGTAATAGGTAAGCCGGATTCTTTAATCATGGACTGAATTGCCTCCGCCCCGGTTTTCTGTGCTGCGGTACAGTACATATCAAACTCAAAACCGTCCGGACTATTCGATGCCGCTAACGCTTCTTTTGCCTTCTCATAATCCTGCTGATAAGATTCCAGGCTGTCATTGGCTTCGTTCCAGGAATCTTCGTCCAGTAAGAACATACTTCTCGGAAGAATAAATGCTCCCTGGTCGCTTGCATATTTTCCGCCGATAAGGCTTGTCAGCGTACTCTTATCAATACAGTATGCAACCGCTTTTCTTGCATTTGCATCATCAAAAGGTGCCTTCTCACAGTTGAATGCCATAAACGCTGTCTGGGTAGAAGCATAATTGTAAATGGTCATGTCCTTACATGCCTCGTAAGTCGGAAGCGTTGCCGCAGACAGGCTCCTTGCATAATCAATCTGTCCGCTCTGTGCTGCTAAGGCTCTTGATGTTTCGTCCTCAATGACTTCAAATACAACTCTGTCCACATCCAGAGAATCCGGGTCATTCCAGTAATAGGGATTTTTTACCGTCACGATTTCCG
The DNA here is from genome assembly GCA_017626625.1 of Roseburia sp. Classification (GTDB taxonomy): domain Bacteria; phylum Bacillota; class Clostridia; order Lachnospirales; family Lachnospiraceae; genus Roseburia. The sequence continues at coordinate 1,659 of JAGAIK010000130.1, read as the reverse complement.
AGCCTGATTCCCAGCTCTCCAACATATAAGGTCCGGTTCCCACACACGAACCGCTTAACTGCCCGTAATCATCACCTTCCGCTTCCACAACCGCTTTTTCCACCACGGTGCAGGGCGATGTTGCGGGAACATATTTCCATGTGGCATCCGGCTGTTTTAAATGAACCGTCAATGTCCATGTCTCTTCGTCCGCCTCAAAATAATCCACGCTGTCAAACAGATAACTCATAGAATAAGCCTCATCCGTAACACGCTCCATAGAGTAAAGCACGTCCTCCATGGTCATATCGTTTCCGTCACTGAACTTCACCCCCTCACGGATTTTATAGGTATAGGTGGTATCGTCCACCTGCTCCCAGCTCTCCGCCAGACACGGCTCTAAATCGGAACCTTCTATACTAAAGTTCAGCAATGTATCATAACAGTCATAGGCAGCCAGTGTACAGGCGGAAGAATTAAAATCCTTCGGGTCCATGGAGGGCGGCTCCGTAGAAAATCCAATCGTAAATGTTACCTCACCTTCGGTGCCTGCATTTCCCTCTGTCCCTCCATTGGAAGCTGTGCCGCCTGCATTTGATGATGCAGAACTGCAGCCGGTAACTAAGGACATTGCCATCGCTAATGTCAAACCCATTCCTAACAATCGTTTTTTCATAATAATCTCTCCTTTTCTTAAATGTTTTCCTGCCCAATCGGATAGTGACACGCCACATAATGTCCGCCTCCGACATGCTTTAGCTTCGGTGTACGGTTGCTGCAAAGTCCCTCCTTAAACCGGGGACAGCGGTTTGCAAACCTGCAGCCTTCCTTCACATTAATGGCATTGGGAACCTCCCCTTCTAAGAGCAGACGCTCCTTTTCCTCTAACGGGTGTTCCTTTGGTTTTGCTGAAATCAGCGCCTGGGTATAAGGGTGAAGCACATGCTTATACACATCCTCCGTATTTCCCATCTCCACGATGACACCGAGATAAACAACAGCAACTTTATCACAAACATGCCTTACCACGGTAAGGTCATGTGAGATAAACAAAATCGTCTGACCTCTGTTTTTCTTTAAGTCAATCATTAAATTCAAAATCTGCGCCTGAACCGATACATCCAGTGCAGATACCGGCTCGTCCGCCAGAAGAAAATCCGGCTGTACCAAAAGCGCCCGCGCAATCGCCAGCCTCTGAAGCTGTCCTCCGGAAAGCTCCTTTGGCAGTCTGGTGAGAACATCCTCTGTCAGGTTTATGTACCCCACTAATTCCTTTATCCTCTGTTCCATCTCCTCCTTCGGCACCTGATAGACCTTTCCGATTTCCCGGAAACTGGCGCCGATGGTTTTTTTCGGGTTAAAGGAAGCCAGCGGATTCTGAAATATCATCTGCATTTTTTTCCGGTAGGGCTTCATCTCCTTCGCCGACAAATCACTGATTTTCTTCCCTGCATACCACACCTCGCCGGAATCAATCTCAAGAAGCCGCAGGACACAGCGCCCAATGGTGGATTTCCCGGAACCGCTCTCTCCGATTACTCCGAATATCTCCCCTTTATTAATGGAAAAGCTCACATGGTCCACCGCATGAAGATAGCGGGCTTTGGCTTTATCAATTTTTCCTCCGTCCACCCGGAAGTATTTTTTAATATCCTTTACCTCAATTAATTTTTCTGCCAT
>JAGAIK010000129.1 GCA_017626625.1 Roseburia sp. | reverse complement strand
CTTCTGTGGGGCAGTTTTAAGCCAGTTTGCGCTTTTTTTGTATGAAGAAGTAAAAAAGGAAGGCTTTGATGATATTTTGTTTGCGGCAAGAGACGGCTATCTGATGCAGAAAATGTATGATTTGCTGCGGGAGAGGAAACCGGAAGATAAGGACTTGATGCCAAAGGGAATATACTTTTATACTTCAAGAAAAGCAGCGGTTATGACTTGTATCAATAACGAGGCGTATATCAATATGCTGATTGACATTTCACCGGGAATGGGACCAAAGAAATTGATGAAGGAGCGTTTTGGACTGAGGGACAGCCAGTTGCTGCCTTATGATGCTGAAACATATGATATTATCCATAAATATGTATGGGCGCATGTGGATGAGATTTTTAAGCGTGCAGATGAGGCAAAACGCAATTACTTTAAATATATGGGTAACATTCATTTGCAGATTGGCGGGAAATATGCCTTTATGGATTTTGTGTCCTCCGGCACCAGCCAGAAGTCTTTGGCGAAAATTGTTCCTTTTGAAATAAAGGGAATCTATGCAGGATGGAATAGCGGTGAGAGTCAGGAAGAAGTGGGAGTAAAGTCTTTATACAGTGATACATCCACGTTTTTTCTTCAATATTATAAGCTGATAGAGACCTTTATGACATCGGAGGAGCCGTCCCTCAGCCATTTTGATAAGGAGGGAAAACCGGTATTTCAGAAACAGGAAAGAACGGAGCAGGAGCTTTCCTATGTGAAGGAGATGCAGCGCGCCAGCATAGACTTTTTCTCGGACTTTTTGAATCTCATGGACGGAAAGGCGGAAAATATCAGCAATACATTTACGGACAGCCTTTTCGCAGTCAGCAATACGGCGGAAATCAAGGATAGTGAAAGTGTATTGAAAAATATTTCATTGATGGATGACTGGAGACAGGTTCGTTTGAAAAAAGAAAAAATGATTCAGGATTACGGTCGGAGGTAACCAGGTGGCAAAATTAATCGTTCTGGGAGAGCAGGAACAGCGGAGACTAAGCGAAAGTGAACAGAAGGTGGCATCACTGATTTTGGAACATTCCCCAGAGGAATACGACAGTATGTTACGTGATGCAGACTGGGAAGTGTTTTATCAAATGAGTCCTATGCGCGAAGGGCTTTTAAACTGGTACCCCTTTTCAAAAAATTGTGAAATTTTAGAGCTCAGTGACGGATTTGGGGCACTTACAGGACTTTTGGCAAGAGTAGCAAAAGAAGTGATTGTCCTGGAAGAAAAGGTGCAGCGGGCAGAGTGCATTGAAAAACGTTATGAATATCTGGACAATCTTACGGTTCTTACAGGGACCGGAAACGAAATTCCTCTGGAGCAGAAATTTGACTATATTGTAGTAGAAAAAGCCATAGATACCTGCTATGCGTTAGAACAGTTGATTGGAAGAGTCTACCCATTTTTAAAGGAAACGGGCAGACTCTTGTTTGTCTGTGAAAACCGGTTTGGTATGAAATATTGGTGCGGAACACCGGATCCGGTATCAAAGCAGCCCTTTGCAGGTATCAGGGGACGGGCAATGGCTGGAATGATGAACAGACAGGAGCTGATAGAAACATTAGACCAGAATGCGCAGATTGCAGGCTGGCAGATGTATTATCCGTTTCCGGACCATAAATTGACACAGGCGCTGTATACCGATGATTATCTGCCGAAGACAAGCGTTCGTGACCGTGTAATTCCTTATTATCCGAAGGAGGATAGAAGAAGTCTTGTCTGTCTGGAAAATGAGATTAGTGATGATTTGATTGCAAATGGAGTATTCCATGTTTTTGCAAACTCATTTCTGGTGGAGTGCGGCAAGAAACCGTTTGAGCCGGAGGTTCTATTTGCGGCATTATCCACGGACCGCGGCAGGGAGCATGGATTTGCCACTGTAATATCCCGTCACGGGACGGTGCAGAAGAAATTACTGCATCCCGAAGGAAAAAAGAGTTTAGAGCAGCTTCATCAAAATCAGCAGGAATTGCAGCAGCATGGTGTCGGATGTGTGGAGGAAACCTTACAGGACGATGCCATTGAAATGCCTTTTATTTCTGGAAAATCTTTGATTGAAACTTTAAAAGAGCTGTTTTTCCACCAAAAAGAGAGGGTGGAACAGATTTTTGACCAGTTGTATGAGACGATACAAAAATCTTCAGAGCAGGTGGATTTTGCGGAATGTACACTGCGGGATGACCGTTTAAATGAGGAAAATGCCGGTGCGATATTAAAAAAGGCGTATATAGACATGATACCCTATAACAGCTTTTATAAAGAGGGTAACATCCTTTTTTATGACCAGGAATTTGTCAGGGAGTGTTATCCTGCAAAATATGTTCTTTTCCGGGCGCTGCGCTATACCTATATTTATATTCCTGAGGCGGAGAGTATTCTGCCGCTGCAGTATTTTAAGGAAAAGTATGGGCTTGGCGATATCTGGCAGGTGTTTGAACAGGAAGAGGCCCGATTTGTAGAAGATAACCGGAATTACGAGCTTTTATCGTCCTTTTACTGTTGGGCTGGTATCACAGCAAAGGAAGTGGATGAGAATATTGAGCGGTTAAGTAGTGGAGAGAAAGGACAGGAGAAACAAGGGACAAAAGAAGCGCCATTCCGCCGCCATCGTTATGATTTAGAAAAATATAAATATGATACCGGGCTGAACGCAATTAAGAAAGTGCAGTTAGGCTTGCTGAAAAAATTTGTGGCGGTATGTGAAGCCTATGATTTGTCTTATTGTGTATTTTACGGAACGCTGTTGGGAGTGGTGCGGCATAAGGGATATGTGCCGTGGGATGATGATGTGGATGTGCTGATGCCCAGGACAGATTATGACCGGCTGTTAGCTGTAGCGGAGGAAGCATTTGAAAATCCATATTTTTTGCAGACGCCTGAAAGCGATGAGGAGTGTTTCTACGGCGGTTACAGTAAACTGCGAAATAGTAATACAGCGGGAATTGAGGAAAGAAACCGGGGAATGAGGTGCAATCAGGGCATTTGGATTGATGTATTTCCTTTGGATGCTGTTCCCAGAGAAGAAGAGGAGAAAAAGCAGCAAAAGAAAAAAATACAGTTTTACCAAAGGCTGTTAATGAAGAAAACTTATCCCAAGAAGCGGGTACTTTGGGAGATGGATTGGCAGAAAGAAGAATATTACGGGGAAGTGAGCCAGATGTTTTCAAGGGAGACGCTTTGTCAGAAACTTCATGATGTCATGGCAGGCGTTCCCAGAGAAGCTGCGGATAAAGTAGCTGTATTGGCGCGGTTTTGGAGGAATAGAGAGTACCCGGAATATGACAGCAGGGATTTTGAATTTTTGATAAAAGAGACATTTGAGGACATGGAAGTATATATTCCTGTGGGATATGAAAACTGTCTGATACAGGAGTATGGGAAGGATTTTGCCCGGTATCCGGCAGAAGAAGAACGGGTTCCTCATCACAAGGCAGTCTTTGATACAACAAAATCTTATATTGACTACATGGACAAAAGTGAGTACAATAGTTTGGATAATTGCGATTAGAAAGGATTCGGTCATTTTATGGAAAAATATAAAGTGGGATATTTGGCAGGTGTGTTTGATTTGTTTCATGTGGGACATCTTAATCTGATACGCAGGGCAAAGGAGCGTTGCGATTATCTGATGGTGGGGGCATTGTCAGATGAGTTGGTGGTAAAGTTTAAGAAGAATCCGCCTTATATTCCGTTTGAAGAGAGAAAGCAGATTTTAGAGGCAATCCGCTATGTGGATGAGGTGGTAATGGTGACAGAGGAGAACCATGAGAAGATAAAAGCATGGAATCTCTATCATTTTGACTGCCTGTTTTCCGGTGATGATTATTCCGGCAACCCATACTGGATTGAGGACCAGCAGTCGCTGCAGAGGGTAGGTTCTAATATTGAATTTTTCCCTTACACCAAGAGTACAAGCTCAACGATGATTAAGGCGGCAATTACAAAATCGCTGGAAAAGAAGGAAAATTAAGAGGTAGTAAGGATGAAAGAGAAAAAATTTACCGTATTTCAGGCGGTTCGTATATTGTTGCTCATTGCATTTGTGGTTGGAGCTGCGGTGATTGCACTGTATCCTTTTAGTAATCGTAACCTGACCCTGCATTTTGTTGCAGAAGATGTGGAGTATGTGGTTTCAAAGAACAATGTAGAAATTTCTGAGGGAAATTGCCGTGACATAAAATTTGATGAGAATGCAGATGAGGCATTGATTAAGAAATTACGGATTTATGGGTCAAGTAAATCCATACTTTTGAAAGAAGTGACCTTTGATGAGCTGTTCCGTTATATCGAGAGCGTAGATAACGGTGAGATGCAGTGGACAAATGAAGGAATACTTCTGACAGGTGTTGATAATATTCATTTTTATATGAATGATGATTATGTAACGATGCTTCAGAAACAGTCAAAGTCCTTTTTTCAGGAACGCTTTGTTATGATAGGACTTTATGTTTGCCTGATTGTGCTTTTATGGTTTGCGGTTACGGCAATGGAGGAGCGTAAAAAAGAAGAAAATTGGAACAATCATGGTCCGCTTTTTGAGATAAAGAAGTTCTGTGGTGATATTAAAAAATACAGACAATATATGGTCTATGCGGCAAGAACCGATTTAAAAGCCGAGGTGGCAAATTCTTATTTGAATCGTCTCTGGTGGCTGCTGGAGCCGTTTTTCAATATGATTGTCTATGTAATCGTATTCGGTAATGTGATGGGTAATTCTGTGGAAAATTACTCTACCTTTATTTTTTCGGCGCTGTTAATGTGGAACTTTTTCAATAAAACAGTGAATTACAGCGTGAAGTTAGTGCGTAATAATAAGGATATTATCACGAAAGTATATATTCCTAAGTTTATTATTTTGTTATCTAACATGATTTTAAATATGTTTAAATTGTGGTTCTCGTTGATTGTACTGGTGGTTATGATGCTTATTTTCCGGGTACAGATTGGCATTAATCTGTTATGGGTACTTCCCGCATACGCTGTTATGGTACTGCTTGCCTTTGGAGTGGGAATGATTTTCCTGCATTTTGGCGTATATGTAGATGACTTGTCTTATGCAGTGGGAATTTTGCTGAATATGTTGATGTTCCTGTCTGGTATTTTCTATGATACAATGACAACCCTGCCGGAGCCCCTCAATGCAGTGATGATGTGTTTGAATCCGGTGGCAGTAATCATTGACACCATGAGGAATGCGTTATTATACAATACAGCGGCAAATTTGCCGATACTGGGTGTGTGGTTTATCGTAGCAGTGATTCTCTGCGGTATTGGCGTTCATATTGTATACAAGAACGAAAACAGTTATGTAAAGATTGTGTAATCTTAGCAGACGGCAGAGATGATGGAGCTATGTTTATATGGAGGATATCATGGGAAATATTGCGCTGGAAGTAAATCATGTCAGCATTGATTATAAAAATTTGATGCATATGTCTATGCATCAGAGCCTTTTACAAAAAGGCGTAAAACGTGCGGATATTATCCGTGCTGTGGATGATGTATCGTTTACGGTGGAACAGGGGAAGATTTTAGGAATTGTGGGACGCAATGGTTCCGGAAAGACAACGCTGCTGCGCTCTATTGCAGGAATCTTTCGACCGGATGAGGGATATATCGACACAAAAGGTAACAGAGTGTCCCTGATGGCAATCGGAATTGGTTTTAATCCTAACAACACAGGACGTGAAAACATTTTAAAATCTGGAATGTTATTGGGGTGTGAACTGGATTATGTCAAGGAACATATGGACGAGATTATAGAGTTCTCGGAGTTAGGAGATTTCAT
>JAGAIK010000128.1 GCA_017626625.1 Roseburia sp. | reverse complement strand
GTAAAACTGCTGATAATCTTTCTCCAGGGTTTCAATCTCCCGGTAAAGATGCTCCACCGGGGTATAATTTCCGGTAAAAACCAGGTCGTAAGGGCGGTTTTCATAGGAAAGAAGCCTTTCCTTCTGCCGCTCTGCTTCTCCCCATTTTTCCCCGGTTTGCGTACAGCCACCGCCGCAGGAAAATGTCCCTGCCTGCTCCGGTAATATCACACTCCCCGCCAGAGGCAAAGTTTCCGGCAGTATCACATTCCCTGCCAGAGGCAAAGTTTCCGGCAGTATCACATTTCCCGCCAAAGGCAAAAATGCAGCCTCCACCTCAGGATAAAACCGCTTCATGTAGGTTACGTGTTCCCTATCCACGCAAAAAACCTTCATCCGCGGCAGGGGATTTACCAGTTTCGAATGATAATAAAGCGGATGGTCCACCATCACATTCAAACAGGGCATCTCATAATTTTCCCAAATCGTCCTTCCGTTTTCCTCTATAAACACCTCTTCCCCGGAAATTCCTATAAAGTTAAAGGTGCAAAGAACCGTCTTTCCCCGCTCCACAAAACGGTAAAGCCCCTCCACCGTCTCCACTAAGCGGTTATAATCCACAAAATAGGTTTCAACCCCCTCCACCTCAAATTGAATCGCCAGTTGCCTCGAAAAATATCCCAGGGTTTCCACCGCATTTTCAATCAGCACAACCTTTTCTATTTCACTCATTTTCTCCTGAAATTACGCCCGCTAACGCCGCTCTCCGCCGGAAAAGGCGCCCCTCCATGGCATTCCTTCCTATAAGGAAAATGCCGCACAGACCACTCCATGCAGCATTTTCCTTATTTCTCAATGTTTATATTTTTTCTTTTATTTTCCCGCTCACCTTGTCAAGATAACCTAACAATTCGTCAGATATCGTTACAATCCGCTCCGTTACATGGTTGCATTCTTCTACAATCTGCTGTAAGCCTTCCATATTTTCGGTAGTGGCTTTTGCACTGTCCGCATTCTGCTCTGCCGACTCTGTCAGGGAAGAAATGCCTCCCTCAATCACCGTCTTATGTTCATCAAGCTGTCCTACTTCCTGCTCGATACCCATCACAGCATCGCTGGTGTGGTTAATTTCTTCATTGAGCGCCTTAAAGATTTCCTCTGTATTCTGAATCTTTTCATTCTGTCTTACAAAGGCCTCTGATACCTTTTCCGTAATCTCTACACTGACGTTGGAATTCTGGATAAGAGCATTGACAATCTTGTTAATCTGCTCCGTTGACTCTCTGGACTGGTCTGCTAAGGTACGGATTTCTTCCGCCACAACGGCAAAACCTTTGCCATGCTCCCCTGCCCTTGCCGCCTCAATACTTGCATTCAGGGCAAGGAGGTTCGTCTGGCTTGAAATACCTGCAATAATTTCCGTAGCCGTGCGAATCTGCTGTGCAGACTGGTTTGTCAGATTGGTCTGCTGCCTTACACTTTCCATCGCCTCGCCGCTCTCTTTGCTGATATCCACCAGTTCCGCCATAATCGTTTCTGCGTTACGGTTGCTCTCCTTCATATTTTCCGCACTCTGTGCCAGTGCCCTGATGTTTTCCGCAATATCATCAATGGTTCTGCTGATGGCGTCAATTTTTTCTTTCATGTCCACGGTGTATTCCGCCTGCGAAATGGTATTTCCGGTAATCGTCCCCACTTCTTTTTCCGTATGCTGTAAGGCAGAGGTCATGTTGCCGAAAATATCCTGAAATTCGTCAGAAACCTCCCCAAGCTCCATCGTTGCTTTCCTTACGCCCACTACCACATGAGAGACAGCAGCCACAGAACCCTGTACCTTTCGCGCCAGCTCCCCGATATCATCACTTCTCTGCGAAATCTTATTTGCTTTCTCCACAACACCGTCCGGCTGCAGTGTTTCCTCCGGATTATCCATAATATGACGCAGCCCGTCTAACACCGTTCGGATAATCTGAAAAATTCCGCCAAAAACAATACAGGTTCCCACTGCCAGCAAAATCATTGAAACCAGCACACTGATAAAGCCGTGTTCCAAAAGTTCCAGCACAACAATCTGCCACAGGACAATCACGATAAAAAATCCTGCCATCGTCCCAAGTAACTTACCCCATACGGATTTTTTCGTACCTTCCATATGTTTTCCTCCTTCTTCCTGTCCATAGGTCAAAATTAAAGAACTATGTCTTAATTTTTAAAGCTGTGAATCGGCGCCGGAATCCGTCCGGTGCGGTTGATAAAGTCATCACAGGAGTATTTGTTTACCGGCATAATCGGTGCATAGCCAAACAATCCGCCAAATTCCACCGTATCGCCCACGCCCTTTCCGATAACCGGAATCAGACGTGCCGCCGTAGTCTTCTGGTTTACCATGCCAAGCGCCATCTCGTCCGCAATCATGCCGGAAATGGTGGTTGCCTTGGTATCTCCCGGAATGGCAATCATGTCAAGCCCTACGGAGCAGACACAGGTCATTGCCTCTAATTTCTCTAAGGTAATGGCTCCCGCCTGTACGGAATCAATCATTCCCTGGTCCTCGCTGACCGGAATAAAGGCGCCGCTTAAGCCGCCCACATAAGAGGACGCCATGACGCCGCCCTTTTTCACCTGGTCATTTAACATGGCAAGGGCTGCGGTGGTTCCCGGCGCTCCCGCATATTCCAAACCAATCTCACAGAGACTGTCCGCAACACTGTCTCCGATGGCAGGCGTAGGAGCTAAGGATAAATCTATGATACCGAAGGGAATGCCGAGACGCTTGGAAGCCTCCTGCGCCACTAACTGTCCCACCCTGGTTACTTTAAACGCTGTCTTTTTGATGGTTTCGCAGAGCACCTCAAAATTCTCGCCCCGCACCTTTTCCAAAGCTGTCTTTACCACGCCCGGTCCGCTGACGCCCACGTTGATAATGGCATCCGCCTCTGTCACGCCATGGAAGGCCCCCGCCATAAAGGGGTTATCATCCGGCGCATTGCAGAACACCACCAGCTTCATGCAGTCCACGGAATCCCTGTCCTTGGAATTTTCCGCCACCTGCAATAAAATCTCACCCATGAGACGAACCGCATCCATATTAATCCCCGTCTTGGTAGAAGCAAGGTTTACAGAGCTGCAGACTCTCTCAGTTCGGCACAATGCGATGGGAATGGAACGAATCAGCATCTCATCCGCCTTTGTCATTCCCTTGGAAACTAAGGCGGAGTAACCGCCGATAAGGTTTGCCCCCACGGCTGCCGCTGCACGGTCCATGGTATCTGCGATGGTGGCAAAATCCTCCGGGCTCTTGCAGGCTGCGCCTCCCACTAATGCAATGGGTGTGACGGAAATTCTCTTATTGACAATGGGAATGCCGTACTCGGCTTCGATTTCCCCTGCCACCCGCGCTAAATCCTTTGCCACTGTGGTGATTCTATTGTAAATATTTTCGTTCAGTTTCTTTAAATCACTGTCAATACATTCTAACAGACTAATGCCAATGGTAATGGTGCGGACATCAAGATTCTCATGTTCCACCATATTATTAGTTTCGTTTACCTCAAAAATGTTAATCATAATCCGGTTCCTCTCTAAATACGGTGCATTTTTTCAAAAATCTCTGCCTTCTGGCATTTGATGGAAACGCCAATCTGCTCTCCTAACACATCTAAATCCTTCTGGCAGTCTACAAATGCCTTCTTTGTCTGGTTCATGTCTACAATCATCATCATATTGAAATAACCGGAAACAATGGTCTGTGAGATATCAAGCACGTTGATTCCGTTATCGGAAAGGTAAGTACAAACCTTTGCAATGATACCCACGGTATCTTTTCCCACTACTGTAATAATTGTCTTGTCCACTGTATTTTCCATGACCGCTCTCCTTGCCTCATTTCTTATTCTGATTTACGGATTATGATAGCACATCCGTTTTCTATTTTCTACTAAAATTTCCAACAAACGTCAGAATGCAATCCTCGGCGTCGGCTCATCCCGTTTCGCCACATACATGGGGAAATCGTCACCCCGGTAAGGATTGTCTCCTAAGGTAACCTCTAAACGCACCGTCTCATAAGCCAACGCCGGGTAATTATTTTCCTTGCTTAGATGCCCTAACACCACTGTCTTGAATTTATCATGGAGCACTTCTCCTAACAGCCTCCCGGACAATTCATTGGACAAATGCCCTCTGTCCCCTAAAATACGCTGCTTTAAGGGATAGGGGTACGCCCCCACCTGAAGCATATGTACATCATGATTTGCTTCTAACAGCAGCACATCCAGGTTCTTCATTTTTTCAACAATCTGTTCGTCATAGGTTCCCAAATCCGTGATTACCGCAGCGGATTTCTCCCCGTTTTTCAGCTTATAAGCCACCGGCTCCGCCGCATCATGGGAAATGGGAATGGGCTCTATGGTCAGCTCCCCAATCTGAAAATCCTCCCCCGGCGTTATCTCACAGAACAAATCTTTGTCAATTTTTCCCACCGATTTCGTGTTTAAAATCGCATCTACCGTCCCCGATGTGGCATAAATGGGAAGCCCGTAACGTCTCGCCAACACCCCCAGCCCTGCAATATGGTCGATGTGCTCATGGGTAACCAGAATGCCCTGCATTTCTTCGGTTTTTAAATCAAAGGAATTTAACCCTTCCTCAATCCGCTTTCCGCTGATACCTGCATCAATCAAAACATGGCAATCCTCCGTGCCGACGCAGATACAATTTCCACTGCTGCCGCTGGCAACACTGCATAACTCCATCATCTTACTTCTCTTTCCATCCCAGTTCTATCTCGTCTCCCGCCTGTAATTCTGCGGAATACTGTGCATTCTGTCCATTCAGGTTTGTAATGATATTTCTTCCTCTTGCCTCTTTCAAATCAAAGTCATAAAAATCGAAAATATCAACAAACACATATCTCTGTTTTCCGGTCAGGCGCACCGGCTGTCCGTTGATATAAACAAGAATCCCGATGGTTCCCGGCGCCTGCTTCATTTCCTCCGCCACGTCCCGGCTGATTTTTCCCACCTCGCTCCCGGCTGGAAGCTGGCTTTGTGCCGCCGTTCCGGTTTCCGCCAAACCCTGACTGTATGCCGCCGTTCCGGTTCCCGTTAGTTTTTCCTGCTGCACTCCGGCTGTTGTTCCTCGAAAATCTCCGCTCCCGGTTTTACCCTCAGAAAAGTTTCCGCTTACCGCTTCCCGGCTATCAGAAAAAATCGCTCTGTCCGAATATTCCGACTGATTGCCGTCTGCCCCGGTTTCAGCAAAACTGCTCTCTTTTCCGGCTGTCCAGGTTTCAACAGAACTTTCAGCCTGCACGGTTTCGGAAAAGCCTCCATCCTTTCCGGCTGCCCCGGTTTCAAAATCTTCCTCATCTCCGGCTGCCCCGGTTTCGGCAAAACTTCCTTCCCCGCCGCCGGCTGCCGTTTCGGAAAAGTTTTCACCGTTCCCGGCAGACTCTCCTTCCTCTGTCAGCGACTGCGGCATATAAGCCGAGGATTTATAGGAAATAACCGTCCACTCAATGGTAAAGTTCTCATAAATCAAAGTATCAAAATTCGCCTCACGGTTATTCACCAGTATCACATGCTCTTTGCTGACTTCCACATCCATAAATTCCGCCAACTGTCCCACGGTATAGAAACTTCTGGTTTCCACCTGGTCGCCCTGTTTTATCTCATAAGAAGGCAGCTCTAAGCTTCCGTTTACCTCTAAAAACTTCGGACAGCGGATAATATTTCCGTTCACTACAAAGGCAACGGTATCCGCACTGTACTCTTCTAACTGCTCTAAGG
>JAGAIK010000127.1 GCA_017626625.1 Roseburia sp. | reverse complement strand
GAACCGCTCCACCAAACCTTTCTGGGAGCAGACATTCAAGTCGGCAAGCTCTGCTAACCATGCCGCTTTGATATCTCCTTTTTCCACTGCCTCCGCTACCTTCGGAGCTGCAATTTTATTCAGATAATTTTCTTCCGGATTGGGCATTTCCACCGCAACGGAAGTCTCCTGATGGGCGCCGTTGGTGTCAAGGAAGGCACGGGAAATATTGACAACCTCTTTTCCTCTCCACTCTAACACCAGCCTCGGCTCCTCTGTGACAACGGCTACCTCCACTGCCTCTAAGTTTTCCTCCGCCGCATAGCCTAAGAAGGTCTTTACGTCCTCCGGGGCTACCACGACTGCCATACGCTCCTGGGACTCGGAAATGGCGATTTCCGTTCCGTCTAATCCGGCATATTTCTTCGGTACTTTGTCAAGCTGTACCCGAAGTCCGTCCGCTAACTCACCGATGGCAACGGAAACGCCGCCTGCACCGAAATCGTTACATTTCTTAATAATATGAGCTACTTCCTCCCGGCGGAATAATCTCTGGATTTTACGCTCAGTAGGCGGATTTCCTTTCTGTACCTCAGCGCCGCAGACAGCGGTGGACTCGGTGTTGTGCGCCTTAGAGGAACCTGTGGCACCGCCGATACCGTCGCGTCCCGTTCTTCCTCCCAAAAGGATAATGATATCTCCGGGGTCAGAAGTAAGCCTCTGTACGGCACGCCTCGGAGCTGCGCCTAAGACGGCACCGATTTCCATACGTTTTGCCACATAATTCGGATGATAAACCTCTTTGACATAGCCTGTTGCAAGACCAATCTGGTTGCCGTAGGAGCTGTAGCCGTGGGCAGCCTCTCTTACTAATTTCTTCTGGGGCAGTTTTCCCTCAATGGTATCTTTTACGGAAACGGTGGGGTCCGCCGCTCCTGTCACACGCATTGCCTGATATACATAGGTACGTCCTGACAGCGGGTCGCGGATGGCGCCTCCCAAACAGGTGGCTGCACCACCGAAGGGCTCGATTTCCGTCGGGTGGTTGTGTGTCTCATTTTTAAAGTTTACCAGCCACTCCTCTGTCTTGCCGTCCACTTCCACCGGGACAACAATGGAGCAGGCATTGATTTCATCAGATTCTTCCTGGTCCTGTAACTTGCCCTCTTTTTTCAGGCGTTTCATTGCCATCAGTGCCAAATCCATCAGGCAGACAAATTTGTCGTCTCTGCCCGCATATAAATTTTTATGGGTGGTCAGGTAATCCTCATAAGTCGCTTTCATGGGAGCCGCATAATAGCCCTCATCAAATGCCACATCCTTTAACTCCGTAGAAAATGTGGTATGGCGGCAATGGTCAGACCAGTAGGTATCTAACACACGGATTTCCGTCATGGACGGGTCGCGGTGTTCTTCCTTTTTGAAATAATTCTGGATATGAAGAAAATCCTTAAAGGTCATGGCAAGATTTAAAGAATCATACAGCGCCTTTAATTCCTGCTCCGGCATAGCGGAAAAACCATCGAAAATTTTCACATCTTCCGGCTCGTCGAACTGCTGCACCAACGTCTCCGGTTTCTCTAAGCCTGTCTCTCGGGAATCCACCGGGTTAATACAGTGCTTCTTGATGGCTGCCAATTCCTCCTCTGTCACATCACCCTCAATGACATAGGTTACGGCGGTGCGAATCACCGGCTCTTCGTTCTCATTTAACAGCTTCACGCACTGCTCTGCGGAATCCGCTCTCTGGTCGAACTGTCCCGGGAGAAATTCTACGGAAAATGCCTTTGCCCCGTTTAATGCAAAGGTTTCCTCATAAATATCGTCCACCGGAGGCTCGGAAAATACGGTCACTAACGCTTTCTGATAGGTTTCCTCCGAAATATTTTCCATATCATAACGGACTAATTCGCGGACCTTTGTCACGCTCTTAATTCCTAAATAACTCTTTATCTCACCGAAAAGTTCCTTTGCGCTTACCGCAAATTCCGGTTTTTTCTCCACATATACCCGTCTAACGCTGCTCATGTACTGCTCCTTCCCTTTCTGTTTTGTGCTGGTTTCTGTATCTAGTTATGAGTATAGCACAGGGGAATGGATAAGTATAATTAATATATTTAATTTGATTTATTATAAGAATTAATATATAATAGAGAACATCAAAGATATAAGCATATCAAAGACATAAACACATCTTTGATGTGTGGAGGACGCCATGGATATCAATTACGAACTTTATAAGGTCTTTTATTATGTCGCTTCTTCCCTCAGTTTTTCCGAGGCAAGCAAGCAGCTCTTTATCTCCCAGTCTGCGGTGAGCCAGTCCATCAAGACTTTAGAAAAAAAATTAGAGCAGCCCCTTTTTATCCGCAGCACCAAAAAGGTACAGCTTACCCCTGCGGGAAAGGTGCTGTTAAAGCATATTGAGCCCGCCATGAACCTGATACAGCGGGGAGAAAGCCAGCTTCTCGACTCTGGCAGTCTCGGTCTTGGACAGCTCCACATTGGAGCCAGCGACACCATCTGCCGCTATTTTTTAGTGCCTTATTTAAAGCAGTTTCATAAAAAATTCCCCAATGTCCCCATCAAGGTCACCAATGCCACTTCCTTAAGCTGTGTGGAGCTTCTCGACCAGGGCAAGGTGGATTTGGTGGTGACGAATTTTCCAAACTCCAATTTAAACCACTCCTATATCCAGAAAACCGTCTGCAATTTTACCGACGTTTTCATCGCAAACCCTGCTTTCTTTCCTCTCGAACAGCAGGAGATTTCCTTTGAGGATTTAAGACAGTACCCCATTCTGATGTTAGACCGGAAAAGCACCACCAGTGAATTTCTCCACAATATGTTTTTACAGCACCAGTTAGAGCTGATGCCCCAGATTGAATTAAGCTCCAACGATTTGCTGATTGACTTGGCACGCATCGGGCTTGGGATTGCCTTTATCCCGGATTACTGCCTGAGCGGGGAGGAGAAAGATTTATATATTGTAAAAACAAGGGAAAAGCTGCCTCAGAGGCAGATGGTGGCTGCCATCAACCCCACCCTTCCCGTCGCCCAGTCCACGGAGGAATTTTTGAATCTGCTGCCCACCGTGACGTTGTAACCTGGTTTTCGCCTGCACAACAGAACCCTTAAGCCTGTCCGGGAGGACAGGCTGCTTCCCAGAACTCCGCCAACATTCCCTCCACCGTATCAATCCGGCAGACAGAGCGTTTCTCCCACTCTCTGGGGAAAAGGCTGCGGTAGTCGCTCTGTAAAAACCGCTCGTCTAACAGTTCAATGACACCAACGTCATCCACCGTCCGTATCACACGCCCTGCTGCCTGCAAGACTTTGTTCATGCCGGGATATCGGTAGGCATAGTCAAAGCCCTCCCCGGAACGCTTTTCGTAATAATTCATCAGTATTTCCCGCTCGTTGCTGATTTGGGGCAGACCGGTTCCCACGATGATGGCGCCGATTAACTGCTCGTTTTTCAAATCAATCCCCTCACCGAAAATTCCTCCCATAACGCAGAACGCCACAAAAGAACCCTCTCTCTCACGGGAGCGTTCTTCCGAAAATTCCTCTAAAAATGCCTCCCGCTCCTCCTCCTTCATGCCGGGCTGCTGGCAGATGCTTTCTATTTCCGAAAGAGCCAGAAATTCCCGGTAAACCTCCTCCATCATTTTATAAGAGGGAAAAAACGCCATATAATTTCCCTGCTTTGCCTCCGCAGTCTTTTTAATATAAGAAGCGATTTTTGCATACTCTGCCGGACCCCTTCTGGTATATTTGCTGCTAACGTCACTGCCGAGAAGCAAAAGCCTCTGTTCCTCAGAAAAAGCAGTCTCTGCGTAGACGGCATAGTTGTCCTTCTTCGTGGACAACAGATTTTTATAATAGTTGACAGGCAGCAGCGTAGCGGAAAAGAAAATGGTAGCATTCCCCTTATCAATCCGCTCCTGAAGATTTTTAGAGGGGTCCACGCAGTAGAGTTTCAGCTTAAACCTCCCGTCCGCTTCATGCTCCGAATAAATCACATAGTGCTCGTCTATCAGTTCATAAATATTGATAAAATTCCGCAGGTTAAAATAAAACTCCGTCACCGTTTTCCGCTCCGGAAATTCCACGGTTTTCTGCAGAAATTCGTCCATCTCCGAAGCAAGTTCCATCAGGGCAAACAGCAGATTTCCCACGTTTTCATAAATTACATACTTCTCACATTCCCGCTTGTATTCCAAGAGAATCTTATTGCATTTCGTAAGCCCCTGCTCCATTTTCTTTGTCATGCGGTTCTTTAACAGTCTCTTTATTTCCAGGAAATCTTCTTTATATAATGCGGCGCTGTACATCTCCCGGCTCCGCTCCACCAGATTATGCGCCTCGTCCACCAGAAAAATATAATCTCCCTTCGTCCCCTCCGCAAAAAAGCGTTTCAGATAAACATTGGGATCAAAAACATAATTATAATCGCAGATAATATTGTCCGCCCAGGTCGCCACGTCTAAGCAAAGTTCAAAGGGGCAGACCATGTATTCCTCCGCCTGCTCTAGCAGCACCTCCCTGGAAAATACATCCTCCTTCTGCAAAAGGTTAAACACCGCATCATTCACTCTGTCATAATGCCCCTTTGCATAGGGACAGTGCACCGGATTGCAGTCCATTTCCTCACATTTACAGAACTTTTCCTTGGCAGTAATGGACACCACCTTTGCCTGATAGCCCTGTTTCCGCAGCAATTCAAAGGTTTCCCGCGCCACCGTTCCCGTGATGGTCTTTGCCGTCAGGTAAAAGATTTTATCCCCCAGCTCCTCCCCCACCGCCTTCACTGCCGGAAATACAGTGGAAATGGTTTTCCCCACTCCGGTGGGCGCCTGGATAAAGAGATTTTTCTTCCGGCTGATGGTGCGGTAAACCCCGGCAGCCAGCTCCTTCTGTCCCTTCCGGTATTCATAGGGAAATTCTATTTTTTTGATGGATGCCTGCCGCAGCTTTCTCCAGGAAAACTGAAAATCCGCCCATTTTTTATATTCTAAAATCAGTTTTTCAAACCATGTTTCCAGCTCCGAAAAAGTAAATGTCTCCCGAAACCGCTTCAGATTAGCCAAAAACAGCTGCGTAGAAAGCTCTAACGTGTCCAGATTGCAGTAGGTCATCTGTACGTCAATCTGCTCTAAGCCGTGCTGGGCGGCATAAATATAGGCATAACACATCGCCTGCGCCCGGTGGACGCCGATGGGCTCCTCCAGCAGCTCCAGTTTCCTGTAAATCCCCTTAATTTCATCAATGGTGACCTTCATCCCCTCTTCCGCTTCTATATGATTGAAATTATCGGAGAAATCAATTTCCCGCTCACTGCTCTCAATCAGAATGCCGTCCGCCCTGCCCTCTACCACCAGGGAATACTCTTCCTCCTCCAGCACGATTTTAAGCGGCACCTCCGCATGATAATTGCTCCCCATATTCTTTTGTATTTTCCTGTGAATCCGGCTGCCCTGCTGCATTGCCTCCGGAGAAGCCGCCCGGTCCCTGCGGTTGTCAATGTCCCCCTCCCGCAGAATAAATTCCACCAAATCCCGGACGGATATTTTGATAACCCCTTTTTCGTTCTTTTCAATCTTTTTTCCCATAAGACGATTATATCCCATCCCGGTTTTTTCGTAAAGGAAAAGCAGCCCCTGTACCGTCACTGCTGATTTGGTACAAAGGCTGCCTTTATCCCCTGTTATCTCCATTTGTATATACTCGCATAGCGTATCAGTACACCAGCGCCCTGTCTCACTGCAAGTCAGGCAACTGCGTATTTGCGTACTGTCTGTTCAAAGCCTGCGTCTTTTCCGCTATATTTAATTGTCAGCTCTTTCGCTACACCTAAATACAACATTCCCAGTAAAGATTTTGCGTCAATCACTGCACGGCTGTAGAATACGTCGATGTCAAAATCACACTTGCCTGCAGATGTGACAAAATCTCTCACCTCTTCTGTATCAGCTAACTGGATTTTTCTTTCTACCATACTTCTCACCCTTTCTTACTTAACACTGAAACAAATGTTTTTCTGTTATCAGTTTGCGATTATTGCATAATTTTCCTTTTTTGTCAATTTTATGTAAGTTTTCCGCTAAGGATTTTTTACTGGCATTTTGCTAATTTCTGAAAATTTTTTTCATTATTTTATTATCTTGTATCCATGTATTTTCACACTTTGTTCACATTTGCATATTTATTCTTGTGCATTTTCTCTCAAATTCCCCTGTATTCTCTGTTCCCCTTGTATTTTTCCACAATTTTTTCCCCGGCGGAAACCTTAGCACCGAACCCTCCACGCACAGTTGGGGAACAGGCATACCAAACTGCCTGTTCCCCAACTGTAAAGTTTCAGACCTGAAATCGTCCATTCCATTCTTTTTTAGAATTGCAAGCTGCATTGTATTCTCATACAACGGTGTCCCAATTATCCCGCGCACTCACAATCTTTAAAAAATTCTGCGGATTGCCAGAATCTCACGATAGGTAATGGGCGAGGTATATTTAATCCCGGTGCTTGGGGAACTGGCGTGAAGCAGTGTATTATTTCCCGCATAGATTCCCACG
>JAGAIK010000126.1 GCA_017626625.1 Roseburia sp. | reverse complement strand
AAGAAACTTTCCCCCAAATCCTCCGGAATCAAAATATCCGAGAGCTTCCTGCCATGCTCCCGGATATTTCTTTTACTTACTGATTTTTACTTTCTTTACTGCACTGTACTTACCATATACCTTACTGTTCTTAGAATCTACTTTATATGCGCAGACTTTCACGTAATAGGTTTTTCCCTTTTTCAGACCCTTGATGGTCTTTGAGGTTTTCGTGGTGAGCACTGTCTTTACATTCTTTTTAAAATTCTTATCGGTAGAATACATAATTTTGTATCCCTTTGCTCCGGACACTTTATTGACAGTGACTTTCATGCCCAGCTTTGATACATTGCTTACCTTAGAAAGAGATGCCTTGTCCACCGTTACCTTTTTCCATTTTGCATAGACGGTAATGTTTTTCTTACTGGTCTTAGCAATACTGGTAATTTTCTTTTTGAAATTCTTATCGGTGTACCAGCCCTGGAAGGTATATCCTTTTCTGGTCGGTTTCTTTAAGGTTACCTTTTCCTTATAGTAAACAGACGGATTGTCGGCGTTATTTGTTCCCTTATTGAGTTTATAGGTAATCTTGTATCCGCAGGTTACCTGACAGGAAGCGCTTACGCCGCTGCCGTCCGCTGCTGTTGCCGTGATGGTGGCTTTTCCAAGCTTTAAGGCTTTTACTTTTCCGTTGCTGTCAACCGTGGCAACCTTGGTGTTGGAGGATTTCCAGGTCACTGCCTTGTTTGAGGCATTATCCGGCGTTACTGTTGCTTTTAAGGTGACCGTTTTTCCTTTTACCAGACCTGCGGTTTTCTTATTTAATGTAATCTTTGTAACTTTAACACTTTCTTCTGTGTTTTCTGTGTTTTCCGTATTTTCTGTACTTGCTGCATTTTCCTGCCATTTTGCATAAAGGGTGATGCCTCCGGTGGTTCCTTTGGAAATTCCCGTAATTGTATTGGTAAAAGCGGCATCTGTGTACCAGCCTGCGAAAGTGTATCCTGTGCGGGTCGGCTCTTTGAAGGTAATTTCCATTGTTTTGTCATAAGAAGCCGGATTTTCCGCATGGTTGGTTCCACCGTTTAATTCATAGGTAATAGCATAAACTTCAAATTCTTCCTGACAGTACAGATATACATCATCAATGGTTCCCCATGCTCCTGCATCTCCCGTCACATGAAGCGTTACCGTCAGCTTGTCTCCTGCCGTTGCACTAACTCCCTCTGCTGTAGGCTGCTGCCATACTTGCCAGCCCTCAAGACCTGCGGATGCTTTCTGCTCTGTCCCCTGTGTTTCATTGGTAAGTATTACTTCGGAAGTTACGTCATTGCTTCCCTGAATAAACATGTATGCACTGTAAATACCTGATTTTTCCACGGTTACGGTCTGTTTTACCGTAAAATCTACCGCAGCGTTTTCGGAATAAAAATGTAACGCCTGATTTCCGGTTCTTGGGTCGGATGACAAATCTCCGTCTACACCAATTCCGCTGGTAATCCACGCATCCGCACCTTCTTCAAAACCTCCCTGCTGTAACAGGTTCTCCGGCAAAACAGAAACCTTGCATCGCGCTGCCAGTGTGGATGTATTGCCATTTTCATCCGTGTAGGTTACCGCTCCGTTTACCGTATAAGTTCCATAACTTTTGATTTCTGCAATATCATCACTATTCCATGTTACAGACGCAGTATCCTCTGTTCCATCATTGAATTTAACAGATACTTCTGTCGGCAATGCTGCTGCAACATCTGCCCCGTATGCAATCTCAACATCTGCCGGATTCACTACAGCGTCTACTCTTCTAGTTGTTGTAGCTCCCGTATCCACATACTTAAATACATTTAAAGATGCCAGCGGTTTTCCCGTAAAATCAAACAATGCCTGATTGTCTACCGCAGAACCGCCATACCATTTTCCTGCATCATCCGGGTCATACTCATTTGCGTAGCTTGCTGCCCATCCTGAACCGTCTTTTTCCCATTTTTCCTTGTTAGAAGCCAGAATTTCCTCTGCGTTTTCTGCCTCGCTGTCATATACCTGTACCGGTATCCATGCAGGTTCCCAATAGAACACGCCAATTCCTGCGCCGGTATCTACAACCGCCTGAATGACGCTTCTAATCTCATCTGCCTGACCCTGCACAGAAACGGAATATCCGAGGTCAGAATCGTTATTGCCTTCACGGACGGTATTGCTGTGTCCGTCTCCGTCTTCCAAGGTAGAAACCCAGGAAGTTTCCGCTACCATTACTTGTTTATCATAGGTAGCTGCAATGTCTTTAAGAACGCTGGTGAGGTTTGTCAGTGTACCGTGCCAGTATGGGTAGTAAGAAGATGCAAACACATCATAATCAACCCCATAGGTATCCAACTGTTTTGCGTAATTTGCATAGGTTCCGCTCTTTTCCGGATTTGCAAAATGAACTGCGACCATGATGTCTTTACTTTTAGCAGCTTCTACCGCATGAACGGCATTTGCTCCTGCACTGAAAATCTTACACATGTTCTCCCAACCATTCTCTCCGCAAACTCCATTGTTTGTTTCGTTACCGACCTGAACCATTCCAACATCCACGCCGCTGTCAATCAGTTCTGTCAGGCTATCGTTTGTAAATTCCTCCACCGCTTCTGCTTTCTGTTCTACCGTATATTCTGCCCATGCTTTTGGCGCCTGCTGTTTATCCGGGTCTGCCCAGAAATCAGAATAATGGAAATCTATCAGCACTTTCATTCCGGTATCCGTTGCCCATTTTCCGATTGTCTTTGCTTTGGCAAGGTCGTTATTTCCACCGCCATAACCGTTTCCATTGGCATCATAAGGATTATTCCATACACGGATACGAACATAATTAATGCCTGCCGCTTTTAACTGGTCAAAAAATTGCTGGTCTGTAATTACGTTTCCGTCCCAGTCTTTAAAGGTTACTCCGCTGTCACGTATACTGATATATGAAGATACGTCTACACCCTTGATAAAATCCTCGCTAAGACCGTTTACCTTTTGCACGAAAATGCCATCTGCTCCGGTATCTACAATGCTGGCGTCTTCCAGTGCATCCTTTGCTGCCTGTAATGCTATAATTGCTTCACTTATTTCTTCCAGTGTCTTATTGGAAGCATCATCATATACAGATTGTGCTGTTATGAGTTCTTTCTGTAATGCTGCCCATGTATCTGTTGTATAATCTGATTCTGTCAAAGCTTGACACTCTGTAAGCAAATTAAATAATTCTGTAACCACCGCATTTTTCTCAGCATCAACATATTCCTGAGAAACTGTTTTCAAAATAATATTATCCAAATCAAACCATCCATCGGATTTCATGTCTACTTTTATTTGGATAGTAGCATTTGTACCAGCTTCTAATGCAAAAGAATTTGTTGTCGTTGTAACAAAATTATCCCACGCACCAAACGTCATTTCTTTTGTCTTTTGCGTTTCTCCTACACTTAATGCTAAACTTCCGGTAATATCTCCTCCATCTGCATCTACCGATAATACATAATACCCTGCTGTCTCTACAGATACATTACGACTGATTGTTACTGTACGTGCTTCCCCTTCTGATTTGAATCTCCACCATTTTGTTGTGTTGTTTGATGCCCATGTATCTGCTTCTTTGTTTACAGTACCTTCATTTCCATCAGCCCACGATACGGTCCAGCCAGAATCTTCTTCATTTTCCATATCGTCCTTATAGACTACAGACTCTTCTTCTGCTTT
>JAGAIK010000125.1 GCA_017626625.1 Roseburia sp. | reverse complement strand
TCTTATCTCTGTACATCGGAACAAAAACAGAGCCTTCTTTGTGCCATCTGCCTCATAACCTTATCCCAACCCCCTTTTTTACCCCCTCGAATCTCATAAAGTAAAAAAAGAGTACCGCAGGCATCTCACCCACGATACTCTTTTAAAACCATATCCCTAAGCTCTCTCCACTTTACCGGACTTTAAACAGGAAGCACATACATATAATTTCTTCGGTGTCCCGTTTACCTTACAGCTCACACGTTTGATGTTTGATTTCCACATTCTATTTGATCTTCTATGTGAATGGCTCTCATTATTTCCGAAATGAGCACCCTTTCCACAAACTGCACATTTTGCCATATCCTAGCACCTCCTTGCATATCCTAATCTTGTTGCTTTGCAAGATTTCCTGTCATATTTACAGACTTCTCTGTATCATACCGTACAAGTTCACAACATGTTTATTCTAGCAGATAAAAAGATATAATGCAAGTAAATTTTAAAAAAAATATTAAAAAACGAAAACAGGACTATGAATTTTTGTAAAAAGAGGTTATAATATACCATAAACTAGCGTTAATACGTCTTTGAAAGGAGAACGATAGTATATGAACGGACATATGGAGACCCAGTGGGGAAAAGTTTCAATAGACTCTGAAGTAATTGCCACCTATGCAGGCTCCGTTGCGGTGGAATGTTTTGGCATCGTCGGCATGGCAGCAGTAAATATGAAGGACGGACTGGTAAAGCTGCTGAAAAAAGATTATCTGACACACGGTATTAATGTCACCATTGATGAGGATAATATGATTACGATTGATTTTCACGTTATCGTATCTTATGGGGTAAGTATCGGTACGGTTTCCGACAATCTAATCGAAACGGTAAAATATAAAGTAGAAGAATTTACCGGTATGGAAATCAAGAAAATGAACATTTACGTCGAAGGCGTGCGTGTGATTGATTAAGGAGGATTCAGAAAGTGGAAATCACTACGATAAATGCGGAATTGTTAGGAAAGATGTTTTTAGCGGGAGCAAAGAACTTAGAGGCAAAAAAAGAGTGGATTAATGAGTTAAACGTATTTCCGGTGCCGGACGGCGATACTGGAACGAACATGTCCATGACGATTATGTCTGCGGCGAAAGAGGTCAGCTCTTTAGAGAAAAAAGATATGGCAGCCATAGCCAAAGCCATTTCCTCCGGTTCTCTCCGCGGTGCGAGAGGTAACTCCGGTGTTATTTTATCCCAGTTGTTCCGTGGATTTACCAAGGTTATTGCGCAATATGACGAGGTGACGGTGCAGATTTTATCCGATGCCTTCCAGAAGGCAGTGGAGACAGCTTATAAGGCGGTTATGAAGCCGAAGGAGGGAACGATTCTTACCGTTGCCAAGGGAATGGCGGACCGTGCCTTAGAATTAAGCGACGAGACGGATAATCTGGTGACCTTCTGCGAGGAAGTCATCAAAGAGGGTGACCGTGTGTTAGACCTGACACCGGAGATGCTTCCCGTGTTAAAACAGGCAGGCGTTGTGGATTCCGGCGGACAGGGCTTAATGCAGGTGTTAAAGGGTGCCCTAGATGCCCTGCTTGGCAAAGAGATTGATTATACCATTGATATTCCGGCAGCTAAGACAGAGGGCGGTGCCTCCGCAGCTTCTTATAATATTGAAGCCCAGGCAAATCAGGAGATTAAATTTGCTTACTGCACCCAGTTCCTTATCATGTTAGAGAAACCGATTACGGATAAGCAGGAGGGGGAGTTTAAGTCCTATCTGGAGACGATTGGTGATTCTATTGTAGTGGTGGCGGATGATGAGATTGTAAAGGTACACGTACATACCAATGACCCGGGTATGGCTATGCAGCGTGCGCTTAAGCTTGGCGGACTTACCACCATTATCATTGAAAATATGAAATTAGAGCGTGACGAGAAGATTTCCGCCTTAAAGGAAAAGGAGATGCAGTCCGCAGGATTTCCCACAGGAGAGCCGAAGGAAGAAGCCCCTGCAGAACCGCCCAAGGAGATGGGCTTTAT
>JAGAIK010000124.1 GCA_017626625.1 Roseburia sp. | reverse complement strand
TCTCTGTGGTAAGGTCGAATTTCTCGTCCTCGTCCTCCGTCTTGCTCAACTGGTCGTTCAAGCTGGCAATCTTTTTTCTGGAATTGGCAATATCATTGTTAATGCTCTCCACTTCCAGATTCGCCTGTTTCACCTGCATTTCAAGGTCACTGGTATCGTAGGTCACCAGGGTCTGCCCCTCTTCCACCGTGTCTCCCACCTCTACCAGAATCTCCTTGATGGTTCTCGAAGAATCCACATTAACCTCATAGCTGTCCTGGGATTCCACCACGCCGTTATAGCGGTTTGACACCCCGGTGTAGGTGTTCATAATCTTAGACACCTTTTCCACATATACTTTATCATCCGAATTTGCAGAATTTAAAAAGGGAATCGTGTCCACTGCCCAGGCGGAAACCTCATCAAATTTTTCTACCGCAAAATCACTAATCTCCGTTCTGAAATAAAATCCTGCGCCTCCGGCTGCGGCGGCAGCCGCAAGAACCACAATGAGTGCGATTACTTTTTTCTTTTTCATATTTACAACCTTTCATCTAAAAAAATGATAGAACAAACACCATTGTGTCTATTCTATCATTTTTGCTAAAAATATGACATACCATATTCTTAATTTTTCTTTAATATACCACAGGAAAACTACCCTGTTCCGCGGTTTTTCCCAGATTTTTCAAGGGAAAGCCGTCTTTGTGAATTTTTTGTGATTTATTTTAACGGATATTTGTCCGTCAGGGATTTCACGATTGCTTTTGCCTTCTCCGCCGCAGGCTCTCCCTCTTTAATCATCATGGCGATTGCCTCTGCAATCTGATCCATATCCTCGGTATTCATGCCGCGGGAAGATACCGCTGCCGTTCCTAAACGCACGCCGCTGGTAACAAACGCAGATTTCGGGTCGTTGGGAATGGTATTCTTATTGCAGGTGATGTTGACAGAATCCAAAAGCTTCTCCACTTCTTTTCCTGTCTTATCATAATTGGTCAAATCCACTAACATCAGGTGATTGTCCGTACCGCCGGATACAATCTTGATATCTCTTGCCAGCAGACCTTTGCAGAGCGCCTGAGCGTTGTCCACGATGTTCTTTGCATATTCCTTAAACTCCGGCTGTAATGCCTCTTTAAAGCAGATTGCCTTTGCAGCGATGACGTGCATCAGAGGGCCTCCCTGAATGCCGGGGAAAATGGCCTTATTGAAATTATATTTATCTGCAGCTTCCTGGTTGCATAAAATCATACCGCCTCTCGGTCCCCGGAGAGTCTTGTGGGTGGTTGTGGTCACCACATCCGCATAGGGAATTGGGCTTGGATGAAGTCCTGCTGCCACAAGTCCGGCGATATGCGCCATATCTACCATAAGTACTGCTCCGCAGGCATCTGCGATTTCACGGAATTTCTTAAAGTCAATGATTCTTGCGTAAGCGGAAGCTCCGGCAATAATCATCTTCGGTTTGCACTCCATGGCAATCTCCATAACCTTATCGTAGTCAATCACACCCTCGTCATTGACCCCGTAAGGCACAATGTTAAAATAAGTACCGGAAAAGTTTACAGGGCTTCCGTGTGTCAGATGTCCGCCGTGGTCTAAGTTCATACCCATCACGGTATCCCCCGGTTTTAAGATGGCAAACTGCACTGCCATATTTGCCTGTGCTCCGGAATGGGGCTGTACGTTAGCGTAGTCACAGCCAAAAAGCTCTTTTGCACGCTCAATCGCCAGTCTCTCCACCACGTCCACACAGTCGCATCCGCCGTAATATCTCTTTCCCGGATACCCCTCTGCGTATTTGTTTGTCATAACGCTGCCCATGGCTGACATTACTGCCGGGCTTACCCAGTTTTCAGACGCAATCAGCTCAATGTGGCTGTTCTGTCTCTCAAATTCATCGGTAATGGCATTTGCCACTTCCATATCCACTGCCTGAATATCCTCAAGTGTATACATATCGTGTATATCTCCCTTCTTTTTCCTTTCGTCCTGTCTCTCCGTAAAAAACACCTGTCTTTTACAGCTATACTTCTCATTATATATGACTTACCCCATTTTCGCAATTATAAAAATCCTTCGTGCCATAACATTTTTTTATAGTTCATATAAGTACTGCCAATAGAACACTGCCAGCAGAACCACCTGTACCGCCAGAATCAACGGCATCCCCACCACAAAATACCAGTGCCTGGTCTTGTGCCGGAACACATACATCCCCGCCCAGGTTCCAATGCTTCCGCCCAACAGGCTGCACAAAAACAGACTTTTCTCAGAAATTCTCCACAAATGCTTCCTCGCCCGACGCTTATCCGCCCCCATCAGAAGAAATCCTAAGATATTCATGATAACAACGTAATAAATCATTTTCCCGTACCCATAATATAAAATTCCCGGCGCAGTCCACTGCTGCCGCCGGGAATTTCTGTCAAACTTTCCAAATCCTATTTTTCAATCTTGTTCTTCCCAAGATGTACCTTCATCACATACCACAGCTCCGTTGCAATACAGATAGAACTGTATGCACCGCAGAGCAGACCTGCCATCAGCGGCAGAGAAAACTCACGGATACTTGACACACCGAGAACGTAAAGCATAAATACCATAATAAAAGTGGTAATAGAGGTATTGATGCTTCGTGACAGCGTCTGCGTCAGACTCTTATTAGCAATCTCCGCTAAAGCCTCTTTTGTCATCTTACCGGTTTTCTTTGCCATATTTTCACGGATACGGTCAAAGATAACGATGGTATCGTTGACAGAATAACCGATAATGGTCAGCATACATGCGATAAATGTATTTCCCACCGAAATACGTGCCAGAGCATAAACCGCAAGCACCACCAGCACGTCATGGAGCAAGGCGATAATGGCGCTGGCGCCAAAACGGATATCCTTAAACCGGAACCAGATGTAAATCAGCATACAGATACTGGATACCAGAACCGCAATAATGGCATCCGAACGCATCTCACCGCTGATGGTGGAGCTAATGCTCTGGGAGGTAATGGTACTCTCATCTACGCCGAATTTTTCCACTAACATATCATTTACTGCCTGGCGTTCCTCCAAGGAAAGAGTACGTGTCTTAACAGTTACCTGCGTGGTTCCCTCCACACGGTTCGACTGGATGTTGTTGTCTCCCACCACGGCTGCAAACTCAGGTACAATCTGCTCTTCAATCTCTTCAATGCTGTACTCTTTTCCGAAATCTGCAGTTGTGGAAGTACCACCTACAAAGTCAAGTCCATAGTTCAGTGCGTTTCCTCCCGTTGCGGAATGTACGCCCATGGCGATGAAACCGGCTGCGATAACCGCTATGGAAATGGTAAAGAAGATTGCTTTTTTTCCGAGGAAATCAACGCTCTTCCTCTCTTTGGCGCGTCCGTAGAATTTCTCGTCCTTCAGCCCAAGACCGTGCAGCGCATATAAAATCCAACGGGTCACCACCAATGCGGTAAACATGGATAAAATAATACTAATCATAAGGGTATAGGCAAAGCCCTTTACCGTACCGGAACCTAACATCATCAGCACCAAAGCCGCAATCAGGGTGGTGATATTACCGTCCAAAATTGCAGACATCGCCTTCTGGAAACCGACCTTCATGGAAGTCTGTACGGTTTTTCCGGTGGCAATCTCCTCCCGGATACGGGCGAAAATAACCACGTTGGCATCCACTGCCATACCGATACCAAGGATAATACCTGCGATACCCGGCAGAGTCAGGGTAATTTCAAACAGATACAGTGTTGCAATTACCAGGGTTGTATAAATGGCAAGGGCAATGGCTGCCGCAATACCCGGCACTGCGTAAAATACAATCATGAATATCATGACAATCACAAGACCGATGGCTCCCGCCTTTAAGCTGGAAGAAATCGCATTGCTTCCTAACTGTGCGCCCACAACGCTGGACTCTAATTCCTCTAATTCCAGAGAAAGGGAACCGATACGGATAGAGGTTGCAAGGTTCTCCGCTTCCTCAAAGGTACTCTGTCCGGAAATCTGGGCTGTTCCACCTGTAATCGCCTCCTGCACCTCCGGATAGCTGATTACCTCTCCGTCATAGACGATGGGAAGATAATTTCCCACATTTTCCGTCGTCACCTGTCCGAAAATCTCAGCACCCTCGTCCGTCAGTGTCAACTGTACGATATACTGCTTATTTCCATAGTTATCCGTAGTGGTAGCCGCCTGGGCATCCGCCACCTGGTCACCTGTCATAAATACGGTTCCGTCAGAAAGCTGGAACTCTAAGGAACCCGGATTTCCCAGCTCCTCCAAAATCGCATTGGCATCGGAAACACCCGGTATCTCAACGGTGATACGGTCATCCCCCACCTGATAAACGGAGGACTCGGTACTGTAACCCTCCACACGCTTCTGGAGCTTATAAATGGTATCACTCATATCCTCTGCACTGGGATTTTCATCCTTTACCTGGTAAGTGATGGAAACACCGCCGGACAAATCAAGCCCCAGCGGAATGCTCATCTCTTCTCCAATCCCTGTGGAGGAAAGAATGATAGAGGCATAGTAGGCAAGTCCCACAAGAGCTGCGAGAATGACTGCTAATACGACTGCTGCTTTACTCTTCTTCATTTCTTTTTTCCTTCCTGTTCTTATTTTTCCTTATCGGAAACTGCGCTGCGAAAGACAGCTTAGATTCATCATCGGTAACTCACACTGCTGCCTTTATCATAATGGCACACTCGATGCGCTTTTTCTGGAGTTCGCAGCCGATGTCGTAAGCTCCGCAGATATCCCCGCTGAAATTAAACGCATTTGCCGCACAGCCGCCGCTGCAGTAAAATTTTGCAAAACAGTTTCTGCATTTTTCCTTCGCGTACACATTACAGCACTTAAATTCATCACGAAGCTCCGTGTTTTTCACACCCTCGTCCACATTTCCCATCAGGAACTTTTCATTTCCCACGAACTGATGACAGGGATAGAAATCACCCCAGGGCGTCACTGCTAAATATTCCGTTCCGGAACCGCAGCCGGAAAGGCGC
>JAGAIK010000123.1 GCA_017626625.1 Roseburia sp. | reverse complement strand
TACCGTGATGGAAAATTGTCCTATTCCAGCCACAAAATCTATGAATACCATAAGAACGGTATTCCAGCCTCCTGTACATACTACAATAATGATAGTGGTTACATTTATACTACACATGAGGAGTATGATAAAAATGGCAATACTACCCTCTCTTTTTATTCTTCTCCAGATTTAGACACAAAATCTTTTTACGAATATGACCATAACCATACCCTGCGTAAATCGATTTCTTACTATAACGGTTGGTTAGACCAGGTTATAACCTATGACGCAAATGGAAACTGCCTTTCCCGCATTTCCTACACCGAAGATGGTCCTGTTTGTTTCCAGGAATTTTCTACTTATAACGAAAACGGAGATATTCTCATTTCCACCAGCTTTGATGTAGTAACCGACACAACCACCAGGAAGGAAGCCACTATCTGTCAATATGACGATAACGGAAATCTCACAGAGAAAATTTTTTACCGGGACGGCGAAACAACCATCACTGACTATGAATATGACGTCTTAGGCAGCCTCACCCAAAAAACCATCTCCTACGGAAACAGGGAAAACAGGGAAGTCACATGCTGCAAGAACGACTATGAGCTGCGGCATTAATCGTACAATGGACAGTTGCACAGAAATCTGCCGTCAGAGCCCCCTACTGCACATCCTCTATGGCAGACGCAGTACTTCTTCTGCTCCCAGTAAAGCGATTTCTGCCTCCTCATGGGTAATCACCAGCAGCGTTTTTCCCTTTGTCTGCGCCCTGATGTACGCTGCTGTTTTTTCCTTTGTCTCCATATCTAATCCTTTTAAAGGCTCGTCCATCAAAATGCACTCTGCCTCCGCAAACAATGCTCGTAAAATCGCCACTCTGCGTTTCATGCCTCCACTTAAATTACGGACAGGCTTCTGCCAGACTTCCTCTAACCCCACCTGTGCAAATGCCTGCCGCAGTTCTTCCTCCGTCAGCTTTCTTTTGCAGGTCAGTCTCAGATTTGAGACTGCACTTAAATTTTCACAAAGCCTGTTTTCCTGGAACACTGCCGCCAGCTTCCCGTGGGGCACTCCCGTAATCTGTCCTCCCTCCGGTTCTTCCAGTCCCAGAAGCAGCCGAAACAAGGTAGTTTTTCCACAGCCGGATTTTCCCATGATACAGGTGGTTTTTCCCTCCCGGAAGGTATAGGAAAAATCCTCAAATACTTTTTGTTCCCCGTAGGATTTTTCTAGCTTTTTCACTGTAATATCCATACATCATTCCTGCCGTTTCCTGTATTTTAAATTTCTATTCCTCGCACACAATAGAGCGTTGAAAAGTTCTCGAAGACGATTTTTCATCTGCCCTCAGGTATAATAGTGGCACTCCGGCACAATATTGTACTGACGCATTAATACCAAGCCGCCTTTTCTCAGTTCTTCTCTACCCAATGAACCAGATAACGCAGCAGTCCCAGGACACATTTTTCCAGCAGAACGCTGATAAGAATAATCACAATGGTCCAGGCGAACAAATCCGGCGTATTGAGATATATCTTCGCATGATACAATTTCTCCCCGATAGAACCGTCCGGCACGCCGATAACCTCCGCCGCTACCCCCGCTTTCCAGCACATGCCAAGCCCCAGAGAGCAGGCGGTCAGAAGATAGGGCAGCACTTCCGAGAGATAAATATAACAGATTTTCTTCCGGATTCCCACGCCAAAAACCTCCGCCATCTCCAGCAGTTTCCGGTCGGTCTGGCGCAGTCCCTCTGACACATTGGCATAAACCACCGGAAAAACCATCAGAAAAGAGATGAATACAGAAAGATTTCTCGACGGGATCCAGATTAAGCACAGAATAATAATAGATGCCACCGGGGTTGCTTTCATCACTGAGGTCAGCGGCTTTAGCAAAATTTCCACCAGAGAACAGGCATAGGAAGCCGCCGCCAGCAAAATTCCCAAAAGCAGCGCCAGCCCGAAGCCCGCCGCAATCCTGCCAAAGCTAAACCAGATGGATTTCCAAAATTCCGCCGTCTGAACTAATTCTATTAATTTCCTGATAACAGAAACAGGAGATGCCAAAAGTATCTCCTGTCCCAACCACACGGCAGCAAGCTGCCACAGCCCAATCCAAAAGACTGCGGCGGCAATTCTGCCCCAATATGATGTTTTAACGCTCATAGTAGAATGCGTCATCCGGTACAGCACCTCCAACCGTCTGCGGGTTCTGCTCAAACAGGATATTCAGATACCCGGAAAGCATGGTTTTAAGTTCCTCCCCCGTGATGAATACAATACTGCACTCCGGTATCGCCTGTTTTGCCACCTCTGCGGTTACAATATCGTGAGCCCCTATGATTTCCGCTGCTGTCTCCACATCCGAATTGACAAATGCCACCGACTGCTCATAGGCTGCCATAAATGCCTCCACATCCTCGGGATGGTTCTCTAAAAATTCATTCCTCACTACCACAACTCCGGTTACCAGCCTGCTGCCGTCGGTCATTCCGCTCTCCCAGAGTTCATTCAAATCCAGTGCCACTCTTAAATTCTCATTTTTCATCAATGCGGTGGTAACAAAGGGCTGGGGAAGAAGTCCCACTGCCGTCTGGTCTGCCGCTAACGCTGCCACTACCTCCGCATGTTCCGACTTAAATTCAACGGTGACATCCACACCCGGCTCAATGCCGTGGGCGGTCAATACAGATTCCAGGGCATATTCCGGTGTCGCTCCTTTTCCGCTGGCGTAAATGGTTTTCCCCTTTACATCTTCTATGGACTGAATTGTCTCACCATTTTCCACCAGATACAGCACGCCTAAGGTATTTGCCGCCAGCACGGTTATCTGTTTCTCTGTTTTCTGGTATAACACGGAGGAAAGATTTGCCGGAATTGCCGCAATATCCACCTGTCCCTGCACAATCATGGGAACCATTTCATCCGGAGACGCCACAATGCTGACGTTGTAAGCCCCGTCATCTAAAAGCTGCGCCATTCCCATGGCGGTGGGTCCCTTTAAGGCTCCGATATTAATGGCGCTCCTGTCAGAGGCTTGTGCCTGTTCCGTATCCTCCGACTGTGTATCCTGTGTTTCTTCCAGCAATAACGTTTCGGTATCTCCCCCGCCTGCCGATTTGTTTTCTTCCCGATTCTCTGCCTCTCCCACAGAGTTTTCCATGATAGACTGCTGACTGTCCGCCGACGTATCTGCATTGGCATTTCCGCAGCCGGCTAACATGGCAACACCCAGAGCTGCCGTTAAAAGTATGGCTGTTAATTTTGTTCTTTTCTTCATTTTTATTACTTCCTTTCGTTTTTGCAGGACACTTGCAACGCAAGCCGGTATTATTGTATCTGTTTTATGCGATACTTGCAAGGCAAAAATGTTTATTGATAACTTTCACCGGATTCCGCTGCCTTTTCTGAAAACACCAATGCCTGATATGGCTTTATCACACCGTCAAAAACCAGTCCGCTTATTTCCTCCGTCTGTCCCCGTTTTTCCGGCAGTTCCAACTCCTTCGGGCTGTTATGGAAAATCAGCGTTATCTTTTCCCCGTTCTCCGCCGCTTTCTCATACCGGACAAGCCCCTGCCTGTCCTCTGTTTTTAACGCAGTCAGCCTCCCTCTGGTGAGCGCCGGAAGTCTCTTGCGCAGGGCAATGAGTTTTCTGTACCACGAATAGATTTCCAAATCCTGATACTCTTCTTTCCACAGCATTCCCCGCCTGCAGTCCGGGTCGCCGCCGCCTTTCATGCCATACTCATCTCCATAAAAAATCATAGGCATTCCCGGAGACAGCAGTTGGATTGCCGCCGCCAGTTTAAATTTTTCCTTCTGTTCGCCGCAAAGATACATAAAACGGGCGGTATCGTGGCTGTCTATCAGATTCCACAGCAGCGGATATACGGCGCTGTGTACCGTCCCCCGCATAAAATCCATCCGCTCCGCAAACTCCGTGGCTGTAATGCTGCCGTCTGCCACAAAATCCTTCACCGTCAGGAAAAAGTGGTAATTCATCATGGTGTCCCACTCGTCCCCCTCCAGATAATCATTGGCAGGGTGCCATACCTCGCCGATAATAAGAGCCTCCGGATTTACTGATTTCACCTTTTCCCGGAAACGCTTCCAGAACCGATGTCCGATTTCGTCTCCCACGTCTAACCGCCAGCCATCGATACTGCACCTTTTTATCCAGTATTCTGCCACCTCAAAAATATACTGTTCCACCTCAGGATTGCGCAGATTTAATTTCGGCATTCCGCCGTAATAGCCAAAGGTTTTGAAATTCGCCCGCTTCCAGTTCTGCTCAAACAAAGGAAATTTCTCAATAAAATACCAGTCCAAATAACGGGATTTTTCCTGGTTTTTCTCAATGTCGGCAAAGGCAAAAAATTTCGGGGAGGTGTGATTAAATACGCCGTCTAATATCACCCGCATTCCCAGTTCATGGGCTTTTTCCACCAGTTCCTTTAAATCCTCCTCTGTGCCGAAGGACGGGTCAATTTTTTTGTAATCAATGGTATCGTATTTATGGCTGGATTCCGACTGAAAAATCGGTGTCAGATACAGTACGTCCACCCCCAGCTCTTTCATATGGGGCAAATGGGAAATCATTCCCTGTAAATCTCCGTAAAGATTATCCCGATGCCCGATGGGGGCTTTGTACCAGTGAGAATCCTCCTGTTTTCTGCTGCTGGCGAAGCGGGCGGGAAATATCTGGTATACCACGGCGTTTTTCGCCCATTCCGGTGTCACAAACCGCTCTTCTTCCCGGAGATTCTGGGGACAGTCAAACATTTTGTCTATGTTCTCTATGATATTTCCGCTAAATTCATAATTGCCGTAATAAGCCGTCACCCCTGTTTTGTCTGTCAGCTCAAAAAAGTAGCGCAGACAGATAACGGAAAAGGTAAGTTCCGCTTCGTAGTAGTCGTGGTATTCATCGCTTGCGGTTTTCTCCATGAGATATTCTGCCCTGGTGTCCTTTTTCGCCAGCGAAATATATTTGTCCTGTGTGTGGAGTATCACCTTTTCCATGTCGCCTTTTTTGGTGGTGATACGGATAATAAATTTATTTTTATCCACGGCATAGCAATACCGCTTATCCATGTCGTGATAAATTGCTGCATATTCCATGCTTTTCCTCCCGCCTGTCTTTTTC
>JAGAIK010000122.1 GCA_017626625.1 Roseburia sp. | reverse complement strand
TTTAAGAAAAGAGCATGACGGCTGCACGTATACCTTAAGTGTGGGGGAGAAATGCAGCAGTCTGCAGGAACTGCAGAAAAGCTTTCACGAGACTTCCGGAGTAAATTCCATTCTGGAGCATTTGGGCAGAAAAAATGAGGTTGTATTTCACGACCAGATGGGCTTTTACCGTTTCCTGATGTCCTATGATAACCAGGAACCCATGCGGGATTTTGTGGAAGAAATTTTAGGGAAGATTTTAGAATACGATGCGAAAAACCGGACTCAGCTTATAGAGACCATGTGGGCGTATTTTGGCAGTGACTGCAATCTTCAGCGGACGGCGGATAAGCTCTTTTCCCACAAAAATACGGTGAAGTACCGCCTGCAGCGGATTGAGCAGTTGACAGGCAGGGATTTTGACAACCGTTTTCAAAGCCTGGAGTTGTTCAATGCGCTGATTATGTATTACTATCTTAATTAGCGGGCTAACTGTTTTTTGCCCCGGCAGCGCACGGATTTGGTTCCGGGGGACAAGTGAGAGGAAGGATATTTGTATTTCGGAAATGAAAATGGAACGCATTGTTGCATATTCCTTTTGGGAAAGATAAGATTGCATTATCAAAAAACAAATACATTGGAATTGGCGAAGATGCCTTGGGATAACCCCGGGGCATTTTTTTCGTTGATTCCGGGAGAAAACGGTTTGAAAGGATGATGAAGGATGAGTTACGGATTAATTGCGACGCTGATAGTTCTGGTTATTGTAATAGGTGCTATCACGACAAAGAAGTGCGAGGCGTTTCTGATTGCGGGCTCCATGGCAGGGGCGCTGGTTTTGTGGAAAGGAGAGTTTCTAACCAAATGGGTTGAGACGTTAGAGGGCGTAATCAGCGCAGAGGCATATGTAATTCTTATCTGCGGTTTGTTTGGAAGCTTAGTGGCGCTTCTCACCGCCTCAAAGGGCAGCTTCGGATTTACGAAAATTGTCACAAAGCTGTGCAATTCGGAGCGGAAAACATTGCTTACCACATTTGTTCTGGGAATTTTGATTTTCGTGGATGATTATTTGAATGTACTGTCTATCGGAACAGCCATGAAAGGCTCCTATGATAAGAAAAAAGTGCCCCGTGAGGCGTTGGCATATATTTTGGACAGCACAGGCGCTCCGGTCTGCGTGCTGATACCCTTTTCTTCCTGGGCTGCCTATTTCGGTGCGATTTTCCTTCAGCAGGAATGCGTGCAGAATCTTGCGGACGGAAGCCTGTTAAAGACTTATATGATGGCAATTCCCTATTGTGTGTACCCCATTGTGGCACTGCTGATTGTGTTCCTGTTCTGTATGGGCTGGTTCCCGAAGCTGGGAGGAATGAAAAAGGCATACCGCCGGGTGGCGGAAACCGGAAAAACCTACAGCGATATCAGCAGAAAATATAATGTGGCATCAGAGTATGGCGAGGAAGAGGGAAGAAGCGTATGGTATTTCGTTGTTCCTCTCGCCGTATTGGTTGGAATTGCAGTTGTCACAGGCGATTTGGTGGTGGCTGCCATTATCGCAATTCTGGTGTGCATGGTATTGTATTTAGCCGGAAAAATCATGAATTTTTCAGAATTTTGGGAAACCTTTGTCAAAGGCTTTGCGGATATGCTGCCTATTATTATCCTGCTGATTTCTGCACTGACCTTCCAGAGCATTGCCAGTGAAATGCAGATGACGGAGTTTTTCGTCTCTCTCTGCCAGCCGTTTATGTCAGGGGCAATTTTCCCGATGATTGCATTTATCATTGTGGGGCTGTTGGCGTTTATGATAGCAAATGCCTGGGGCGTATGTACTCTGGTGGCTCCGGTGCTGCTGCCTCTTGGGGCAAGCGTCGGTGCGGACACGGTGTTGGTGATGGCGGCAATTCTTTCCGGCTGTGCATTCGGAAACCATGCCTGCTTCTATTGCGACACCACAGTCTTAGCCTCCCATGGAGCAGGACTTGACAACCTTGAGCACGCCGGTTCGCAGTTGCCCTATGTGCTGATAGGAGCGGCGGTTTCCATTGTCGGATTTTTAGTGCTTGGATTTATCAGATAAGGAGGAAGATACGATGGAAAATAAAAAATATGTTGTTACGATTGCACGGCAGTTCGGCAGCCTTGGGCGGCCTATTGCAATGAAAATGAGCGAGAAGCTGGGAATAGAATTTTATGACCGTGATATTGTGGAGGAGGCGGCAAAAAAACTGAATTTGCCGGTCTCTAAAATCAATGAGATTGAGGAGAGCGCTAAAAAGCATGTGAAAACCAACAGTTTCCGCAGAATGATGTATCCTCTGGGAACCCAGACGGACGAGCTGCAGAATCAGTTGTTTGAAGCGCAGCAGAACATCATTCGGTTTTTAGCGGAACGGGAATCCTGCATTATCGTGGGGCGCTGCTCGGATTTTATCCTTGTGGAGGAACCGAATATCCTCAGAATCTATATTTACGCCCCCTACGAAGCCCGGGTGAAAAATTGTATCGAAGACCTTCATTTAGAGGAAGCAGAAGCCAGAAAGATGATAAAGGCGGTGGACGAAGCCCGCGACCATTACCATATGCACTACGCAGGCTTTCTCCCTAACGACCAGCGCTTTAAGGAAATTATGATTGACAGCAGTATGCTGGGGACGGAAGGGACTGCGGATTATCTGGTGGAAGCGGTAAAAAGGAAGTTTGAGCTGGACTGATACACCGAAGAAACAGTAATTGATACATCTGATTTTTCACTGTATGGAAAAAAACTTGTCATTTGGCATATTCCGGCTAATATTTAAGCATAATACATATTAGCCGGAATATGCTTGATTCTTTGGCGGACTCTTTACAGCTTTGCCTTAAACACTTCATCCGCCGGATATCCCCCGGCGCATTTCTGCATCGCCCGCTGAATACTGTCGGCGGAGGTGCCCCAGTCCTTGTCCTTGTTGCGGTAATCATTTTTCTCCACAAACCAGGAAACCTCCTTTTGCAGGCGGTCCAAATTCTCCTCCATCATGGAAAATACCTGCGGATAAAACTCCTTCCGCTGGGCGTCGCTTAACTTATTTTCTGCCGTCTCAATCAAATCCCCGAAATGAGGCAGGCAAAAGCCTCTGCTCTCCGCAAATAACTGCCGAAATTCCTCATTTTTCTGATATAAATCAAAAAAAGTGTCCAGATAACGCCCGTAAATCTGATTAAAGTGGTCGCAGACATAGCAGCTCCTGGTTTTCTCCGAAATCCATGCCCCTAAGGCTGTCTGCGGTGCGGTATCAGCGGTGGCATCTGTCTTTTTCATGCGTTTCAGCAGACTGGACTTCCCGGGGGTAAAAGCATTCATCTCTTTTGTCAGCTCTGCATTGAGCTTTTTCAGATGGGTGCTTAAAATCAGGGCATTTCCCAGGCGGTTTCCATAGTCGTACATCATTTTAAAGTGATGGCGGCAGAACCCGGTGGCATCCGTTTTTTCCCGGATATCATCCTCCATGTAGGCAGAGCCTAAGATAAAGGAGATGGCGTGCTGTTCCGCCTTGCGCTCTAAATTGCAGAAAGGACATTCATCCTTGGCGTTAAAGGCATCCATCAGCGGAATGGTTGCAATATTTTCTTTCATAGAAAGTTCCTCTCTTCGTAGCTGTGATACATTCAGTATAGCATGAAATCACAGCTACGAAGCAAAGAATATTTTTTATTGCGCGTTTTTTACAATGGAAAGCTCTGAAATTGTAATGTCAGAGGACGGTGTATCAACATCCTTAATTTTCCCCATGGAAATATAAAAGTCAGCTTCGGGGTCGTTGTCGTCCATAGTAAACTCATAGGAGACCTCCGTTTCTTTTCCTGCGGCAAGGTCATGCGACCCGGAACCATAGGTGGAGTAGCTGGTGCTCATGACGCCCGAAAGTATGGTCCGGGCTTCGGTGGAAGTTACCTTAAAGCTTACCGTGTAGGTGCAGTCCTTCTCCAACGGAACTTTGCTCTGCTTTAACTGAACGTGCCAGTCCTCAGTACCTGCATTGCTGATGTGGTAGGTGATGGCGCCGTCAGAAATCGTACGGGAAGCATCGGCGGTTACAGTAGCATCCCAGTTTGCAATCGTTTCTGTCCAGCCTGTCATCGTATCGCTGCTGTCGGAGAAATCCGGGTTGGTGAGTAAATTAACACCGGCAGGAGAAACCGGCTGCTCCGGTGCGTCTGTTTTCTCTAAGCTGATATCATCAATACATATTCTGTGCTGTGTGGTAATCTGCTCGTCTACTTTTCCGAGGCAAATGCTTAAGAAGGCTTCCGGGTCAGTGGCTGACTTCATCTGGAAGGTTTTCGTAAAGGTCTGATACTCATTTGTCAGGGAAACAATATTTTCACCGGAATAAACAGCCCAGTCCTTCGCCTCCGTACCCTGCATTACCACACGGATTTTTCGTGCAAGGTCAGATTTTGCCTTGAAAGTCAGGGTATACCACTGTCCATTTACCAATTCCACGTTGTTCTGCTTTAACTGGATTTTCCAATCCGCATCCCCGGTGTCCTTGATGGTGATGTCCATGGCATTATCCTCGGTGAGGCTGTCTACCACGTAGCTGGCGTCGGCAGAGGAATCTGCATACCATTCGTATCCGGCGGTGCCTGCATCAAAGGAACCGTTCTTTATGAGGGAATCTTCCACCAGTCTGACATTGTTGAGATAGACGGTTCCCTTTGTTCCCATATAAAAGGCGATATTTTGATTGGTAAATACCGTATCAGCGGGAAGTTTAAAGGTGTATTTGGTTTCCTCTGCGGTAAGGTTTGCGGTAAATTCATTG
>JAGAIK010000121.1 GCA_017626625.1 Roseburia sp. | reverse complement strand
GTCTTCCCGGCGCAATCCTCCCTCACAGCCGCCCCCAGCCCTCCTTTTGCCGCCCGAATCCGACGCCCACAAAAAAAAACAGGCAAGAAGCATAACTTCCTACCTGTCCCATTTTTTACTGTATGTACTTTCTATTCATCCAACAACATCTGCACGCACCCATACATCCCCGCATCATTTCCAAGTCCCGCCAACGCAAACTTCGCATTACGGCAGGCATGGAACGCCGTCTCTTTATAGTGCTTCTGGATATTGTCAATCAAAATATCCCCCGCCTTGGAAACGCCGCCGCCGATTACAATGATTTCCGGGTTTACCACACAGGCAATATTCGAAAGCGCCGCCCCAAGAATCCCGCAGACTTCGTCCACCAGGCCAAGAGCAACCGCATCCCCCGCCTTTGCTGCGTCAAACACATCCTTTGCCGTTATGTTCTTAAGCTGGCGCAGGCTGGTTTCTTCTGAAGATTTTGCCAGTTTTCTCTTTGTCACACGTACAATTCCGGTTGCAGAGGTATACTGCTCTAAACAGCCGTACTGTCCACAGTTGCAGGCCTCTATCTCATCATCACTGACGGTAATATGACCGATTTCACCGCCTGCTCCGTTAAAGCCTGCCACCACTTTTCCGTTTACGATAACGCCGCCGCCGACTCCGGTTCCCAAAGTTACCACAACGACATCCTTACAGCCTTTTGCACCGCCCTGCCACATTTCACCTAACGCAGCCACGTTTGCGTCATTTCCGACCTTTACGTCTAAACTTGTAAGGCTGCTGAGCTCTTCTGCCGCATTCACTTCACTCCAGCCGAGGTTCACGCAGCAGTTTACCACTCCGTCGCTTCTCACGGGACCGGGGACGCCAAGTCCGATGCCCTGTACGTCATCTTTGCTGATGCCTTCCTGGGCTAATTTGTTGTCCACCGCCAGGGCAACATCGGAGAGAATGGAGGCTCCGTTGTTTTCCGTGTTGGTTTTGATTTCCCATTTGTCTATCAGCGTTCCGCTGGTTTCAAAAAAACCGATTTTACAGGTGGTTCCGCCGACGTCTACTCCAAATGCGTATTTTTTCATTGTCTCTTCTCCTATTTGTTTTATTAAATTTATGCTTATGATACCGTTTCCAAAATTATCTGTCAAGAGTGGGCGTTGCCGTTCTTCTATTCTCCACCTTCGTTTGCTGGTGGCTCTGGTTCTGCATTCTCCTGTCCTGTGCTTTCGTTTGCGGGGTTTTCAGGCACTACATTTTCCTGTCCTGCACTTTCGTTTGTGGGGTTTTCAGGCACTATATTTTCCTGTCCGCCTTCATTTGCAGGCAGTTCCGGTACTGTATTCTCCCCCTCTCCTTCATTCGCTGGTGGTTCAGGCACTGTATTTCCCTGCCCGTCTCCGTTTACGGGTGGTTCCGACGCTTCGCCGTCCTGCCCTCCGGCTTCTTCCGGCGCACCCGCTTCTCCATTGGCTGCTTCCTGTCCGGACTGGTTTTCGTCCGTGCCGGTTTC
>JAGAIK010000120.1 GCA_017626625.1 Roseburia sp. | reverse complement strand
CAACCTGCGGAAAAAACTGCGGGAGGCAGGGGGCAAAGATTACATAGAGGCAGTCTGGGGCATTGGCTTTAAACTGCGTGAGGAATAATCTTTACCGTTTCTTTACCATATTCTTTATCGTTTCCTTAACCACTGCAAGGTAAGATAGGACACGGTAGAAAACCGGGACAAAGACAGCAGATAGATAATACCTTTATGCCACAGGCGTCACAAAAGGTCTGTCTCCGCCAGTTTTACGGAAAATTTGGCGGAAAAGAGGTAACAAAAAGCTGTCCGGACGGAGTTTACAGGAAAGAGAGGACATGATATGGAATATGTGTTAGAAACCAATGCGCTTTCGAAACAGTACGGACACTTTCGGGCGTTAGACGGAGTGACCATGCACGTGCCGAAGGGAAGCATTTACGGTTTTGTGGGAAAAAACGGTGCAGGGAAAACCACGCTAATCCGTCTGCTTTGCGGCTTGCAGAAACCCACCGGGGGTGAATTTACCCTTTATGGAAAAAAGAGCGGGGAGAAAGGGATAAACGAAGCCCGCAGAAGAATTGGAGCCGTGGTGGAAACACCCTCCATTTATCTGGATATGACGGCGGAGGAAAATGTGAGGCAGCAGTACATGATTTTGGGGCTGCCCTCCTTTGACGGCATACAGGAATTGTTAGAGCTGGTGGGACTGCCGGATACCGGAAAAAAGAAGGCGAAGCATTTTTCCCTCGGAATGCGGCAGCGCCTTGGCATTGCGGTGGCTTTGGCGGGCAGCCCGGATATGCTGATTTTAGATGAGCCGGTCAACGGCTTAGACCCCCAGGGCATCATCGAAATGCGGGAACTGATTTTAAAACTGAACAGGGAGAAACAGATTACATTTTTAATTTCCAGTCATATTTTAGACGAGTTGTCACGGCTGGCAACCCATTATGGATTTATTGATAACGGTCATATGGTAAAAGAAATCAGCGCTGAAGCCCTGGAACTTCAGTGCCGGAGCTGTATTCATTTGGAAGTGGAGGATACGAAGAAGCTGGCGATGGTCCTTGACAAGAGGAATTTTTCCTATTCCATTTTGTCCGGGACGCAGATTGACGTTTTCGGAAAAATCCATGTGACGGAATTTATCCTGTGGCTGGCGGAGGAAGGGTGTCAGGTGAACGCTATGCAGCAGCAGGAGGAAAGCCTTGAGAGCTATTATATTCGTCTGGTAGGCAATGAGGAAAGAACTTCTGAATCGACGCTGCACTGAAGGTGCATTGCCGAAGAAGTTCTGGTTTCACATATCAATTTTAAGCCGCTTTGGCGGCGGAATGGGAGGAAAAAATGAATAATTTGCTTCGCGCCGGATTATGGCGGGTCAAAAAGGATAAATGGCTGTGGGCAGGGATTTTCATTATCTTAGCCTATAATATATTTGGATGTATTTCGCAGTATGAGACGGTGATAAAGTATCAGATAGAGAAAAGACTGGAAGATGTAGTATTTATGTTTATGCTGTTTCCGGGAATTACGTTGGCAGCGTCTATCAGTGTATTGGCAGGAACGGAATTTAGTGATGGAACTATCCGCAATAAAATTGTGACAGGAAAAAAGAGAAGCGATATCTATTTGTCTGCATTCATTTTATGCAGCGTGGAAGCACTGCTTACCTTTTTTATACCTGTGATT
Source organism: Roseburia sp. (assembly GCA_017626625.1). GTDB lineage: Bacteria > Bacillota > Clostridia > Lachnospirales > Lachnospiraceae > Roseburia. The sequence continues at coordinate 1,349 of JAGAIK010000120.1, read as the reverse complement.
GTACTTCAGTTGGTGGGAATCCCCTTATTCCGATTTTTCACACAGCCGCTTTCGGAAATCGGGTATAAATTTTTGCTTGGGATGTTGCTGTGTCTTGTATATGCTTCCTTTTATCATATGATTGCAATGCTGAATCAAAATAAGGCACATACCGCAATTATCTGTATTACATTAGGATTTCTGATTCTGTTTGCAGGTGCGTATCTCTATCAGTTTTTGGCGGCACCGCAATTTTATGAATATGCAGATGTGATAGATGGACAGGTGAAGATGATAACGGAGGAAAATCTTCATTATGTCACAGGACTGCGCCGTGAAATCTATCAGTTTTTGATGGATGTCCTGCCTGGCGGTGCAATGATGCAGATGCTGGAGGGTTCGGTTTTGCATCCGATACGATTGGTGGTAAGTGCGGTCTGCAGCATTATTATTTTTAATGTGATTGGAATGTTTGGTTTCCAGAGAAAGGATATGAAATAGGGGAATACTATGGAAATACTGCTTGTCTGCATTTGCGCGCTGCTGTTTGTTATCATTTTCATACTGGCTGTAAAAATCATATCAATGCACCGGGCGGCGAAGGAAATTTCGGTTTTGTACCGGGAAAAAATAAAAGAAGAGACAAATGTGGGTATTTTCGTATCCACCGGGGATAAAACCATGCGGCAGTTAGCGGCAGAGTTAGACAGCAGCTTAAAGCTCCTGCGGAAAGAGCAACTGCGCTACACCAGAGGCGATAGGGAATTAAAGCAGGCAGTTACCGGGATTTCCCATGATTTGCGGACCCCGTTGACTGCCATCTGCGGCTATATGGAATTGTTAAAGCAGGAAGAACTGACAGAGAAGGCAAAGGAATATCTTTCCATTATGGAAAACAGGGTGACGGCAATGCGGGAGCTGACGGAGGAACTGTTCCGTTATTCTGTTGTGCTTTCCGGGGAAGAGTACGGCGCAAGAGAACCGGTGTCTTTGAACCGGGCGATAGAGGAATGTGCGGCAGCCTATTATGGGGCACTGAAGGCAGCGGGCATAGAGCCGGAAATTAAGATGCCGCCGCAGGAAATTTACCGGAAGGTGAACCCTAAGGCATTGACAAGGATTTTGGGAAATATCGTCAGCAATGCCATGAAGTACAGCGTCGGGGATTTAAAGATAACACTGGGGGAGGACGGGACCCTTGTTTTTGAAAATTCCGCCTCCGGGCTGGATGAGGTTTTGGTGGGGCATTTTTTTGACCGCTATTTTACGGTGGATTCTGCAGAAAATTCCACCGGGCTTGGGCTTTCCATTGCCAGAAAGCTGACGGAGGAAATGCAGGGGGAGTTAGAAGCGGAGATTAAGGAGGGAGT
>JAGAIK010000119.1 GCA_017626625.1 Roseburia sp. | reverse complement strand
CTAATGATACCAGACAACTGGTGGCGATGACAAGCCCTACGGAAACCGATACCACACTGCGCAGCCCTAATTTTTTCTCTTCACTCATAGACACATTCCTCCGTTCTCAAACATTTTTCCTATGAAATAAAAAGGATGCACCTGTTACAGTGCATCGACTCCCTCGTCTCCTGTCCTGACCCGTATCACATTGTCAATGGAATAAACAAAAATCTTTCCGTCTCCGATATGTCCGGTGTAAAGCTCCTGTTTTACCAGTTCCACGATTTCCGGCACCTTTTCCGTCTCCACGATAATATTAATCTGCTGTTTCGGCAAAAGCTCCATCTCGTAATTCTCGTCAATTTCGTACTCCCTCGTTCCCTTTTCCACGCCGCAGCCTAACACCTGCATGACCGTCATTCCGCCGACGCCCGCCTTGCTCAGCGCTGATTTTAAACTGGAAAATTTAGACATTCCTGAGATAATTTCGATTTTTGATAATTTCGTCATATACGCTCCCTCACCTTTCTTTTTCTGCTGCTTTTTCTTTACTTATTTAGCACTGTTGTTTTTATTGCCGTTTCTATTTTGCTACTTTCTGTCTTTCCTATTGCGATTTTTTCTATCGTGAGTTTTCCACTGCTGTCTGATTTTGTGGTTTCTTTCAGTCTCTCCGCTTTAATTCTGCCAGCATTTTCCGGTAAGCCTCCGGGGTTACTCCGGTATAGTTTTTAAAATCCTTTATCATGTGGGACTGGTCGTAATAGCCGCTGTCTGCCGATAATTCCTGTAAACCTGCGGTCCCGCTTTTTCCCGTCAAATCATTTAAAGATGATTTCTCTGCCGAACCTTCCGCAATCCGGATATTTCCGGCTGACGTGTCCGCCTTTCTGCATTCCTGTTCCATCACATCAAGGAGGTTCTGAAACCGGACAATTTTTTCAAATACTTTCGGCGAAATACCGTGCACCTCTCCGAACACCCGGCGGATATAGCATTCCGAATAACCGCTTTCCTCCGCTAACTCCCGAATGGAAATCGTCCCTCTGCTCTCATAAATCCGGTTTCTCACATAGCTTTCAATGTTCTGCGCCGAATCCGGTACGTTCTTTTTCCGCAGCGTTTCCATATAGTAGTCCATAAAAATGCCGGAACGCTCATAAATATTTTTCGCCTCCGCTAACCGCTCTGCAAGCTGTTCTCCATAGGCGTTTTTGTCTAACTCCAGGTCATCATTTACAATATCCCGGATGCAAAGCTCCGCCGGAAGCATACATTTTCCCGGCAGAAACCGCACGCCAAAGTAGGTTCTTCCGTCCTCTAAGGGCCAGTCCTTTGCTCTTAGCACCGTGCCGCCGATATAGGATTTCACGTCTTTTTCATTTATCCCGAAAAGCAAATCCACCGTCCCGTCCGGAACCGCATTGATATGCCCGGTATCCGCCGTCTTGGTAAATTCATAGAAATGAGAAATTCCGGTCTTTTTCGCCACCACTCTCTCATAGTCATCCGTATTTATCATAATATAAGGCTGAACCGGCATAATATCATGGTTGTTCGGCTTGTTCATGGCACCGCCTCCTGCTCTCCCAAGCAAAATCCATGATAAACCCCAGCGGAAGAACGCCGCTTTTGCGTTCTTCTAAGGAACGGCTGGTTTTTCTTAGGCGGTGCACCCATTGGTGCAGCGTCTTAGTAAAACCCCAACGGAAGAACGCTGCTTTTGCGTTCTTCTAAGGAACGGCTGGTTTTTCTTAGGCGGTGCACCCATTGGTGCAGCGTCTTAGTAAAACCCCGTTCTATATTATGCCATATCCGGTTTCTCCCACAGCGGCAGTTCCACTCCGATGCCCATCTTTACGGCATTGCGGTACACCGTTGTGCCCCAGGCGATGTCCTCCACCGGCATACCTCCCACGGAATATACGATAATCTCGTCATCGCTTTCCCGTCCCGGACGTTTTCCGGTAATGATATCCGCTATGTCAATCATGTCTTCTGCTTTTATTTTTCCTTCTGTTTTTAAATCCGTGAATTTTGTACCGATAATCTGCACTTTCTCGTAGCTGGGATAGGGGTATTCCTCCTCCCATGCCTCGTAGAGCTTGGAGTTATCCACCACCAGCTTACAGCGGTTCGCCAGGAAATCATCCTCTAATTTTGCGGCAGAGGGCATACTGATAAGGGCACCTTTTTTCAACCACTCTTCTTTAATCACCGGGAAAGAGGCTTCGTCGTTGCGGACGGTGGTGGTGGTACTGATGATATCGCTGTCCCGCACCGCTTCCTCCACGGTCTCGCAGATTTCAATGTTTTTAATCTGAGGCAATTCCTCTTTGATAAACTGAACAAAGGAATCGAGGGAACGTTTTCCCCTGCCCTTGATTTTTACGGTATCAAGATTGGGGCATACACTGACGAATGCCGCCAGTGAAGTTTTTCCCATAACGCCCGGTCCGATGATGGCGGCGGTTTTCGCATCTTTTCTCGCCAGATACTTCGCCCCCACTCCCGGAACGCCTCCGGTGCGGTAAGAGCTTACCAGGTTGGCGGACATAAATGCCAGCGGCGCTCCGGTATCCTTGTCATTCAGTATCATCATCAAAATGGAGCGCGGCAGTCCTTTCTCTTTGTTTTCCACGTTAGAGCCATACCATTTCATTCCCGCCATCTGGTAGCTGCCGCCGAGATATGCGGGCATTGCCATAAATCTTCTGTCATCTGCGTTTTTCGGCATTCCCGGAAATTCCGGTTCATCGGGGAAGGTAATCATACAGCCGTGGGAATTATGGTTTTCTCCGCCCATCACATAATCGCCCTTGTTTAAGGTGACCAGCAAATCCTCCATGACCTCCACGCATTTTCCCATATCCTTGACCCCCGCTTTTATCATATCGGGTTCACTTAAATATAAAAACGATACTCTGGTATCCATTTAAAATCCTCCTTTATTCTATCACACTGTTCCTGTGCTATAAAATAACAATAATTTATTGTTTCCATAATAACAGGGCATTTACTTTTTAAATGACTGCTTTGAATCTGTCATAGCGGAACTCTTTCATATCCAGTGTGGTTTTCTCTCCCGCTGCCATCTGTGCAAGGAGCTGTCCGACGATTGGCGATATGCCAAAGCCATGCCCCGTAAAGCCGCAGGCTAAAATCATACCCGGAACCTCATCAATCTCACTGATAACCGGAATGCCGTCGGCACAGACATCCTCATAGCCCGCCCAGGTGCGGACAATCTTTGCATCCGCTAACTTCGGAATGTATTTCATAATGCCGCGGCAGATACAGGG
>JAGAIK010000118.1 GCA_017626625.1 Roseburia sp. | reverse complement strand
ATTTTAAACAAATTCAAAGAACATTTTCCGAAAAAGCAGGGTTGAATTATGACGAGATTAAAAAAAACATATTGTGTATTATCACTTGCTTTTGCAGTCGTGGTATTTGCAGCCGCCTTGTTTTTCTCCTATGGGGAGACGAAGGTTTATGCAGCCTCGATGGACCCGGAGAGTATCACTTCCTTTGAGGAAGGGAGTACAGATAACAATGCAGGCACGTCAGAGAGCAATCTGAGCGGAATCAACATTTCCATTAATGATGAGACTGCCGCCGTGTCCACACCGGTGCGTGCGCTGCTTGTGCTGACGATTTTGTCGCTGGCTCCGTCTATCCTGATTATGCTGACCTCCTACACCAGGATTATCATTGTACTGCATTTTATCCGTACGGCGATTGGTACACAGACTTCGCCGCCGAACCAGGTACTGATTGGTCTGGCGTTGTTTTTGACATTCTTTATTATGTGGCCGACTTTCCAGGAGATTAATGAGAAGGCAATACAGCCGCTGGATGCAGGTGAGATTACCATGGAGGAAGCTCTTGCGGAGGCGGAAGGACCTATCCGTTCTTTCATGTATGAGCATGGGAAACTGCAGACAAAGGATGTGAATTTATTCATTGATATTTCAGGGGAAACCTATGATATTGATGAAAACGGAGGGACGGAAGCCTATGATGTGGTTCCCATGAACATTATCATTCCGGCTTTCATTATCGGCGAACTGAGACAGGCATTTATTATGGGCTTTTTGATTTATATCCCCTTTATCGTAATCGATATGGTTGTGGCATCCGTGCTGATGTCCATGGGTATGATGATGCTGCCCCCTACGACGATTTCGCTGCCCTTTAAGATATTGTTGTTTATTCTGGCGGATGGCTGGAACCTTGTTATCAATAGTCTGGTACAGACTTTCTACTGATGCAGGGCATGGTTTTGAGGTGATAAGAAATGACAGAAGGACAAGTTCTTGATATAGCAAGAGAGGCAATTTATACCATCATCATCTGTTCGGCGCCGATGTTGATTATTTCATTAGTGGTAGGTCTGATTGTCAGTATCTTTCAGACGGTGACGTCCATTCAGGAACAGACATTGACCTTTGTTCCCAAAATAATCGCCGTGTTTGTGGGAATGATGATTTTTGGCTCATGGATTTTGACGAACCTGTCAGAGTTTATGGTTAATTTATGGTCAAACTTTAGTGTTTATCTTGGTGGATGATGTATGCTGGAATATACTTTTTCATTGACTGATTTTGAAATACTGATATTAATATTGGTCCGCGTATCCTGTTTTGTATCTGTTGCGCCGTTTTACGGACAGTCAAGCGTCCCACGGCAGGTGAAAATTGGATTTTCTGTTTTTATATCGTTATTGTTATTTGGATTTATAGACAGGACAGCCCTTTCTTATACAGGTCTTTTCGGATACGCGGTAATCGTTTTAAAAGAGGGAATTACAGGGTTGCTGATAGGACTTGGTGCAAACATTTGTAATTCCATTATTTTATTTGCAGGACATATTATTTCCATGGACATTGGACTTAGTATGGCGACAGAGTTTAATCCCGAGATGAATACCCAGTCTACGTTAGTGGGAGATTTGTATAATTACTTTATTATGCTGCTGCTCATCGCCACCAATATGTATCAGGTGATTTTGCGGGCATTACGGATTCTTTTATTGTAGTGCCCATCAATGGGCAGGTCTTTGACTGGGACCATTTGGTGCAGTCCATGATACAGTATATGACGGATTTGTTTGTCATAGGTTTTCGGATTGTACTTCCCGTATTTGCCTGCATTATGATATTAAACTGTATTCTCGGTATCTTAGCGAAGGTATCGCCCCAGATGAATATGTTTGCGGTAGGTATGCAGATGAAGATTATGGTGGGGTTTCTGGTGCTGTTCCTGACGGTATCGCTGCTGCCGGGGATTGCGGATTTTATTTTTAAAGAAATGAGAAAAATGATGGTTTTATTTATAGAAGGAATGTATTAGCTTGGAACAGGAAATTCGATTGATTCTTGAATATAACCTTCAGTGGTTTGCCAAAGACGGTCCCGGCGGAGAAAAGACAGAGCCGGCGACAGAGAAAAAGTTACGGGAAGCGAGAGAGGACGGTAAGGTTGCAAAGAGTAAGGAACTTACCTCTGCATTTGATTTGATTGTCCTGTTTCTGGTATTAAAAATCTTTATCTCCTGGGTCGGCGGCGGATTTATTGAAGTTTATCAATATGTATATAAGACCATACCGGAATTTGTGACGGCGGTGGCGGCGGAGGCTTCGGTACAAGAGGTTTCTGCGTACCTGCAGAGCATTTTCTGGATGATGCTGAAGATGGTGGCGCCGTTTTTTGCCTTTGGGTTTGTGGTCACAATTATCGTCAGCATTATACAGGTAGGGTGGAAGGTGTCAGCGAAGCCCTTAAAGCCCAAGGGGGATAAGTTTAATCCCATCAACGGTTTTAAACGTATCTTTTCGAAGGATTCTGTATTTGAACTGTTTAAGTCCATCTTGAAAATCGGCGTGGTGGTCTATGTGGCGTATATCTCCGTCCGGGATGAGGCAGATGATATTTTCATTTTGTACGACATGCCGTTGAATCAGGCATTGGCGCTCTGCGGGGATGTGATTATCAATGCAGGGCTGAAAATCAGCCTGGTGTATCTGGTGGTAGGTCTGGCGGATTTTATTTACCAGAAGCATCGCTTTAATGAAGAGATGAAGATGACAAAACAGGAAGTCAAGGATGAGTACAAAAATACCGAGGGAAATCCGGAAATCAAAGGCAGACAGCGTCAGCGGATGCGTGAGGCGTCGCAGCGGCGTATGATGCAGGATGTTCCCAAGGCGGATGTGGTTATTACGAACCCGACCCATCTGGCGGTGGCTATCAAATATGATGCCGAAACGGCGAAAGCCCCCATTGTCCTTGCAAAAGGAGAGGATTATCTGGCACAGAAAATCCGTGAGGCGGCAAAAGAACATAACATTGAAATCGTTGAGAATAAACCTCTTGCACGTATGCTGTATGCCAATGTAGATATCGGCGCGGAAATTCCGCCGGAATTGTATCAGGCAGTAGCGGAAATTCTGGCAATGGTTTATAATATGAAGAATAGATAAAGTTCCTTTGGGACACAGGAGGATAAGGCATGAAGAAATCTGACATTGGTGTTGCACTGTACTTATTGGCTGCAGTCATCTTTTTTATAGTGCCAATCAGTTCCACATTACTTGATGTGATGCTGGCGTTAAACATTTCCATCGCCATGATAGTTTTGTTTAATACATTGTTTGTAAAAGAAGTGCTCGATATGTCGTTTTTCCCGACATTGCTTTTATTTACAACCATTTTCAGAATTTCTCTGAACGTTTCATCCACCAGATTAATTCTTACTACAGGTGCACCCGGAAACGTGGTAGAGACCTTTGGAGGATTTGTCGGCGGCGGCAATTTAATCATCGGTGCGATTGTCTTTATCGTACTCATTATCATACAGTTTGTCGTTATCAATAAAGGTTCGGAACGAGTGGCAGAGGTTACCGCCAGATTTACTCTGGATGCAATGCCGGGTAAACAGATGGCGATTGATGCGGATTTGAATACCGGAGCAATTACAGAGAAGCAGGCGAGGGAGCGCCGTAACAAAATTCAGGAAGAGGCAAGTTTCTTTGGTTCCATGGACGGTGCCACCAAGTACGTAAAAGGAGATGCCACGGCAGGACTGATTATCACCTTTATCAACTTAATCGGCGGTACCGCCATGGGAATGATGGACGGCATGGAGTTTGCGGAAGCGATTGAGCATTATGGAATCCTTACCATCGGTGACGGTCTGTGTTCCCAGATACCGTCTCTTCTGATTTCCCTTGCCACAGGTATTTTAGTGACGAAGGCTTCCAAGGAAGCAGATTTTTCCAACATTCTGGTCAGCCAGTTGTTCGGTATCCCGAAGGTACTCTATATTGTAGGAGCGACTCTGGCATTTCTGGGTGTGACAACGCCTTTAAATACGCTTCTGTTTCTTGCTTTGGGAGTTATGTTTCTGGTAGTGGGAAAACAGGTGGAAAAGAATATTGCCATTGAGAGCATTGAGGAAGAAGTCAATACGGCAGAGACCGAGGCGGAGGAAATCCGCAAGCCGGAGAACGTGGTATCCCTGCTGCAGGTAGACCCCATCGAGTTGGAGTTCGGCTATGGTATCATTCCACTTGCCGATGTAAACCAGGGCGGCGATTTGTTAGACCGTGTGGTTATGATTCGTAGGCAGATAGCCTTAGAGCTTGGTACTGTGGTGCCTATCATCCGTTTGAGGGATAATATCCAGTTAAACCCCAACCAGTATATTATTAAGATAAAAGGAATCCAGATTACGGAGGGAGAGATTCTTTTTGACCACTATATGGCGATGAACCCCGGTTATGTGGAGGAGGAGATTACAGGTATTCCTACCTTTGAGCCTTCTTTCCATCTGCCGGCTATCTGGATTACCGAGAGCCAGAGGGAGCGGGCGGAGAGCCTTGGCTACACCGTAGTAGACCCGCCTTCCATCATTGCAACCCATCTGACGGAAGTAATCCGCTCCCATATTGCGGAGCTGCTCACCAGACAGGACGTTCAGAATCTGGTCAACAACTTAAAAGAGAGCAATCCGGTTCTGGTGGAGGAGCTGATACCGAAGCAGTTAGGGCTTGGAGAAGTGCAGAAGGTATTGCAGAATCTTCTCTCCGAAGGTATTTCCATCCGGGATTTGCTTACGATTTTTGAAACCTTAGCGGACCATGCTTCCGCCACAAGAGATACAGACGTTTTGACGGAATATGTAAGGCAGAGCTTAAAGCGTGCCATTTCCAGCAAGTATTTCCCTGCCAACGAGACCACCAGCGTCATTACCTTAGATCCCAAGGTGGAGCAGGAGATTATGTCCTCCGTAAAGCAGACGGAGCAGGGGGCGTACCTCACCTTAGACCCGGAGAAAACCAAGGCGGTGATGAATTCCGTGGAGACAGAGGTGGCGAAATTAGAGAATATGGGCAAGAGTGCGATTGTGATTACGTCGCCGATTGTGCGTATGTATTTTAAGAAATTGACAGAAGAATACTTCAAAGACTTAATTGTGGTTTCATACAACGAAGTTGAGTCGAATGTAGAATTACAATCAGTAGGGATGGTGACAGTATAAAATGACCATAAATAAGTATCAGGGCAAGACAAAAGAGGAAGCGATAGAAAAGGCAAAACAGGAGCTTGGACCCGGTGCGGTGGTAATGAACGTCAGGGAGATAAAACCGAAGGGAATGCTAAAGGTTTTTAAAGGTACGATATATGAGGTGACGGCGGCTTTAGAGGAAAAAGAGGTGTTTACCAATCCGTTGTCGGCATTGAATACGGCGGCAAAAATGCACGAGAGTATCAATCTGGCGGCGGACGGAAATATTCAGGTGCCCAAAACGCCGGAGGTACAGAATGCAGCGGCTCCCACAGCGTCAGCGTTCAGACAGGAGGCTGAAATGAAATCAGAGGTCAGCAAAGAGGAAAGAAGAAAAGACGGATTGGAAAAGAGACTGGAAGATTTGTCTAATATGCTGGAGAAACAGCTTTCTGTGGAGGAGAACCGCAAGGAAGAAAAATTAGAGCCACAGACCGCAAGCCCGGAGAGTCTGCAGTTTGTAAAAATGCTCTACCGTACTCTTTTGGAAAATGATGTCAATGAGAAGTTTGTCAATCAGATTATGGATGAGGCGGAGAAGGTCATGCACAACGGCAGCAGCGTGGACTATATCCTTTCTACCGTATACCAGAAGATGATTTTAAAGCTGGGGCAGCCGGATACCATTGACACCACAGGAAAGAAACCGAAGATAATTTTCTTTATCGGACCCACCGGAGTGGGGAAAACCACCACCATTGCCAAGATTGCGTCCAAATATAAGGTGGATGAGGGGATGAAGGTGGCATTTTTGACGGCGGATACCTACCGGATTGCGGCGACGGAGCAGCTTCGGGTGTATGCGAATATTTTAGATGCGCCCATGAGCATCATTTATTCCGCGGAGGAGATGAATGCAGCCATTGAGCGCGTCAATGATTATCAGCTGATTTTTGTGGATACCGCAGGTTTTTCCCATAAAAACGAAGCCCAGTGCGGCGATATGAAAAAGATGATTACCGGGTTGGACGAGTCCTACGAGAAAGAGGTCTATCTGGTGCTCAGCGCCACCACAAAATATAAAGATTTACTGGAAATCGTGGATATTTACAGGGATATTGCGGACTACAAAATTATTTTTACGAAATTAGACGAGACAACAACCTTTGGCAATATATTCAATATCAAATTGTACTCCGGGGCGTCCCTGTCCTACATGACCAACGGACAGAATGTGCCGGACGACATTGAAGAATTTAATACGCAAAAGATTGTAAAACAGCTACTAGGGGGCAAGTAAGGGTATGGACCAGGCTGAAAAGCTCAGAAATGTGATAAAACTGAAGAATCAGCATCAGGCGATGACAGCCCGCGTGATTACCGTAACAAGTGGAAAAGGTGGCGTCGGAAAATCAAATGTGGCAGTGAATCTGGCGGTGCAGATGACCCGGAAAGGGAAAAAGGTTTTGATTTTTGATGCAGACTTTGGGTTGGCAAATGTGGAGGTAATGTTCGGTGCGATACCGAAATATAATTTAGGGGATTTGATTTATCACGGAAAAGGCATCCGGGAGATTATTACGGAGGGTCCCATGGGGATTGGATTTATTTCCGGAGGAGCCGGCATTATGGGGCTGAATAACCTCACGAAAGACCAGATACTGTATTTCATCAAGAGCCTGCGGGAGTTAGATGAGTTAGCGGATGTGATTTTGGTGGATACAGGAGCGGGCATTTCAGACAGCGTGCTGGAATTTGTCATGGCAAGCCCGGAGGTGGTGCTGGTGACGACGCCGGAGCCCAGCTCTCTGACGGATTCCTATTCTTTATTGAAAACCCTCTACCGCAACCCCAATTTTCTCCGGGAGGAGACCAATATCCGAGTGCTCTCGAACCGGGCGACTTCATTGGAAGAGGGAAGAAATGTCTATGATAAATTAAATTCTGTGGTAGAGCAGTTTTTAGACGGAAAAATAGATTATCTGGGAATGATACCCCAGGACATGATGCTGGAAAAATCCGTCCGGCAGCAGAAACCGGTTTCCATCAATATGCCGGAGGCGAGATCGTCAAAAGCATTTGAGGTGATGGCAGTGAATTTGCTGGAAAACGAACATAATCTGCCGAATATACGTTGGGGAATCGCACAGGTATTTTCAGATTTAATCAATCGCAAACAGTGAGGAGTGTGCTTATGACAGTTTCGGAAATAATCCGGGTAGGCGACAAAATTGAAATCAGAGTGGCACAGGAAGTAGAGCAGGCATTGAAAACCCGTGAGACTGTCCGCATGTATAAGAGTCAGGTGCTTGACATCAAAGATAACGGAGGTCTGGAGATTGCCATGCCCACGGAGGGCGGGAAATTAGCCCTGCTTTCCTTAGGACTGCGGTATGAATTTGTCTTTTACTCGAAAGGCGGGCTGTACCGGGCAATCGGGCAGATACGGGAACGCTACAAAAAAGACAATATCTATATGCTTGATATCGAGTTGAAATCCGATTTGGAAAAATTTCAAAGGAGGGAATATTTCCGGTATCCCTGTATCATGGAATTTTTATATTACAAGATTCCGAAGGAGGCGGTGGGGTTAGAGAAACTGCAGGATATTTATGATATGATTCGCGACGATTATCTGGCGGGAAATACCACTCTGGGGAAAATTATGGATTTAAGCGGAGGCGGCATTCGCTTCAGCACCGGGGAAAAATTAGAAGTCGGTACGGATTTGCTCTTAGAACTCCATTTAAAAAATGAGAGAATCGACAAGCGTTATAATCTTGTGGCGGAGATTATCAGCTGCCATAAGATGGAGAACAGCCGTGATACGAGGTATGAGGCTCGGGCGAAATTTTTTATTAAGGATGACAGAATCAGAGAGGAAATTATTCATTATATTTTTGAAGAAGAGCGGAAAACGCGTCAAAGAGGCAAGTAGAAAATGGTAAAGAAAAATATTCTCGTTGTTGATGACTCTGCACTCATGAGAAGGGTCATTTGTTATATTATAAATTCAGAAGGAACATTTCAAGTAACAGATACATGCCGGGATGGTCTTGAAGCATATGAGAAATTAAAGACTACCAAGTATGACGGAGTTGTCCTTGATGTCAATATGCCAAGGATGGACGGACTGGAATTGTTAGAGCGGCTGCAGAAGGAAAAGATAAAGGCTACCGTGATTATGGTGAGTACCGAGACAACAAAGGATGCCGAGGTGACAATGCTTGCCATGGAGCGGGGAGCGGTGGATTTCGTGAAGAAGCCGATGAACATTATCGAGGCGAAGGGCGAGACCTTTAAGAAAAAGGTGATAAGCGTCCTGAATGCAGTGCTATCTACCGCAAAGGTGAACCAGAGCAGCAGACCGGGGACAACAACAGGGAGGATTACCTTGCGGAAGACAGTACAGCCGGTGAAAGGCGGTAATAAAATTGTGGCGCTTGCCTGCTCCACAGGCGGACCGAAAGCACTGCAGAGTGTCATACCATATCTGCCGAAAAATTTAGATGCACCCATGGTTTCAGTGCAGCATATGCCGGCGGGATTTACCAAATCCATGGCAGACAGGCTTAATGAAGTCAGCCCGATTAAAGTAAAAGAGGCGGAAGAAGGGGACATCCTTCAAAAGGGAAATGTCTACATTGCGCCGGGCGGCAAGCACATGGAAGTGAAAAGGTGCCCGGACGGAAGACACAAAATCCAGCTCAATGAAATGCCGCCCATCGGAGGTTTAAGACCATGTGCCAACATTACCTATGATTCCCTGCGGGACTGTGGTTATGATGAGGTGGTATGCGTGGTTTTGACGGGGATGGGAGCGGACGGCACCAACGGTATTTTAAGCCTCTCAAAGAGCAAGCCCGTATATGTGATTGCGCAGGATGCAGCGAGCTGTGTGGTATATGGTATGCCAAAGGCGATAGCAGAGACAGGTATCGTAAATGAAGTGGTTCCTCTTACGGAAATCGCACAGAGAATAACAAAGAATGTGGGGGTACAATAACATGGATGTAAGCCAATATCTTGAAGTATTTATTGATGAAACAAAGGAACATTTACAAACATTAAACGATCAGGTTTTAATTCTTGAAGAAGAACCTGATAATATTGACACAATTAATGAAATCTTTCGTGCTGCGCATTCATTAAAGGGTATGGCAGGTACCATGGGATTTAAGCGTATGCAACGTCTTACCCATGATATGGAAAATGTTTTTTCAACCATTCGTGATGGTAAAATGAATGTTACTCCGGATCTGGTTGATGTTGTTTTTAAGTGTCTGGATGCCATTGAAGAATATTTAGATTGTATTATTAATTCTTCTGATGAGGGAGAAAATGACAATGACGATATTATTGGTATGTTAAATGCATGTTTAGAAGGTGGGTCTGTTTCATCTGCCGAATCTGTTACCAACAAATAGTTAACTCCACTAATTCTTGTTTCTTCTACTACGTACAACTCTACTTCTTCACCAGTT
>JAGAIK010000117.1 GCA_017626625.1 Roseburia sp. | reverse complement strand
CGCTGCAATGAAAAGCGTGTCATGTACGAGTGCATCCGCTGGGGTGAGCGTGGCGCAAGGCTGAATGACATTGCTCCCGGCATTATCGTGACGCCGCTGGCAATCGACGAGTTTAACGGTCCCCGCGGAGATTTTTATAAGAATATGTTTGCGAATTGCCCCGCCGGACGTCCGGGAACGGCAGATGAGGTGGCAAATGTGGCAGAGCTGTTGATGAGCGATAAAGGAGCATTTATCACCGGTTCTACTTTTCTGATTGACGGTGGCGCAACCTCCAGCTATTTTTACGGACCGCTGGCACCGGCAAAATAATAGGAAAGGGAAGGAATTGCAATGAAAAAGAAAATACTGGTTGTATATTATTCCATCTCAAATGGAAACACAAAACAGATGGCAGAGCGGGTGAAGGAGGCGGTAGGAGCAGATATTGCCCCGATTGAGACGGTAACCCCTTATACAGGTTCTTACAATGAGATTGTAGAGCAGGGACAACTGGAAGTAAATCGGGGGTATGAGCCGGAAATTAAGCCTTTGAAAATAAATCCGGCAGATTATGATGTGATTATTCTGGGTACGCCCACATGGTGGTACACGATGGCTCCGGCAATGCTGACCTTTCTGAAATCCTGTAACTGGACAGGAAAAACGGTGATTCCGTTTCAGACCCACGGAGGCTGGCCAGGGCATGTGTTATAGGATATGAAAGCTGTCTGCAGGGGGGCTGACTTCTGCCATGAAATGAAAATTCAGTTTGATTCATCCGGCGGTGCCGAGTTAGTGACACCAGACAAAGAAATCGGAACATGGATAGAGGAGATTAGGAGGGATTTGGAATGAAACCGGAAGAAGTAAGTGTATTCCCAGTGGGCGGGAAAAATGAAGCGTTTGCAAAATATTTTGTGGGACAGAGTTATCTGAACATGCTCACCACGGAAGGTGTGGCTATTGGAAATGTAACCTTTGAGCCGGGCTGCCGGAATAACTGGCATATTCATCATGCGAAAAAGGGCGGCGGGCAGATACTTTTGTGTACAGCCGGACGCGGTTATTACCAGGAATGGGGAAAAGAAGCACGGGAGCTTCGTCCCGGAGATGTTGTGGTTATTCCGGCAGAAGTAAAGCATTGGCATGGAGCTGCACCGGATAGCTGGTTTGCGCATCTGGCAGTTGAGGTTCCGGGAGAAGAAACGGGGAACGAATGGTGCGAGGCGGTATCGGCGGAGGAATACAGCAGACTAAAATAGAAAGCAAATATAAAGGTGAAAAGTGGCAAGGTAAGCGTGTCTTGCTGGAAAGGTCAATCTGCATTGGGTAGATTGACCTTTTGTTTATCATGAGGTCCCCCAAATATCAGCGGACTGAGAAACAAGCGCAAGAAATCGCAGCGGCTTCTTGGAAATGATTATGTATTGTGGTATTCTAAAAAAGGTGTAGTTTATGAATAAGCGTGTTATTTATGGAAAATGCGGAGGCGGCAAATTGAAAGAGAACATAAAGGATATATTTGGAAACTGGAGTGAAACAATCATATGGTCCTGCCTACAAGGCGTAATGGGAAATGTATATACGAATGCTTCCGCTGATGCAGCAATGGCAATATTGGGGGATTTTGCTTTTTATGCTGGAAAACCAAGTGAAGAATTAATTACCTTCAAGCCGGAAAGCTGCGAACAGGATTTTATCATTATGGTTCCGCAGAATAATCTATGGGCGGAGTTGATTGAAAAATGCTATGGACATAAAGCAAAGAAAGTTTCAAGATATGCCATCAAAAAAGAAAACGATATTTTTGATATTCATAAATTAGAACAGGCAGCTTCGAACTTGCCGGAAGGCTACGAATTGAAACTGCTGGAAGAACAGGAATATGCTTTGTGTCAGAAGAATAGATGGTCCAATGATTTGGTATCGCAATTTAAGGATTATGATACCTATAAAAAATTAGGGCTGGGTGTCGTTGCTTTAAAGAACGGAGAATTAGTAGCAGGAGCCTCCTCTTACAGCAGATATCAGGAAGGAATTGAAATAGAAATTGACACAAGAGAAGACCACAGAAGAAAAGGTCTGGCATATGCGT
>JAGAIK010000116.1 GCA_017626625.1 Roseburia sp. | reverse complement strand
TTACGGATATCCGCCAGTTTAACCTGATGTTTAAGACCTTCCAGGGGGTTACGGAGGATGCAAAAAACACGGTTTATTTAAGACCGGAGACGGCGCAGGGTATCTTTGTTAATTTCAAAAACGTACAGAGAACCTCCCGCAAAAAGATTCCGTTTGGTATCGGACAGATTGGTAAATCCTTCCGTAACGAGATTACGCCGGGTAACTTTACTTTCCGTACCAGAGAGTTTGAGCAGATGGAGTTGGAGTTCTTCTGTGAGCCGGGTACCGATTTGGAGTGGTTCCAGTACTGGAGAGGCTTCTGCCGCGACTGGCTGTTGACCTTAGGCATCAAAGAGGATGAAATGCGTCTCCGCGACCATTCCCCGGAGGAGCTTTGCTTCTACAGCAAGGGAACAACGGATATCGAGTTCTTATTCCCCTTTGGCTGGGGTGAGCTTTGGGGTATCGCTGACCGGACCGATTACGATTTGACTCAGCACCAGAACACCTCCGGACAGGATCTGACCTACTTTGATGATGAGAAAAACCAGCGTTATGTGCCTTACGTTATCGAGCCGTCCTTAGGTGCGGATCGTGTGGTTCTGGCATTCTTATGTGCCGCCTATGATGAGGAAAACATCGGAACCGAGGAGAAACCGGATATGAGAACCGTGCTTCATTTCCATCCGGCGTTAGCTCCGGTGAAAATCGGTGTGCTTCCCCTTTCTAAGAAGTTAAATGAAGGGGCGGAGAAAGTTTTTGCACAGCTTTCTAAGAAATATAACTGCGAGTTTGACGACAGGGGAAATATTGGACAACGTTACAGAAGACAGGATGAGATTGGTACTCCTTTCTGCGTGACTTACGATTTTGAATCTGAGACGGACGGTGCTGTTACGGTTCGTGACCGTGACACCATGGAGCAGGAGAGAATTAAGATTGAGGAACTGGACGCTTACTTTGCGAAAAAGTTTGAGTGGTAAAATAATACAAAAGAGAGCGGTGCCAGCCGCAGTTAAAATTTTTATGAGCCGGGGATTTAAAAATCGCCGGCTCATATCAAAATAGATAAAGTGGAAGGAGGTATCAGCCGGGCATGAAAAAGATTGAAGAGTTAAAGCCTGTAAAAGGAGATGCTTACGATTATTATATTTCGGCAGAGGAAGACCGGGATTTGTTTGAAAAAATATTTCTTGTAGATGAAATCATAGATGAAATCAAAAAGCCGGATAAGTATTTTCTGATTGGTGAAAAAGGTTCGGGAAAAACGGCTTATTCAGTGTATATGTCTAAGAATGATACCGAAGATTACTTTGGATTTATTACGTTGGTTGAGAATACGGTGTATCAGAAATTTCTCAATATGAAAAAGCAGAAAACATTGGAATTATCAAGCTATAAGGACATCTGGATTAATATCATTTATCTGGTTTTGGCGGAAGAAATCAGAAAAGAATGGGGAGAAAGCCTGTTTTCAAGTCTGAAATATAAACAGTTGTCTAAGGCGATTGGGAAATTTTACAGTGATGCCTTTAAACCGGAATTAATCAACGCCATGGAATTTGTGGATAAGGCAACCAGTTCCATTAATGCTATGTTAGAACAGGGGCTTTTTTCCGCAGGGGCAAATGCCGGAGCGGAAACTTCACAGAAATATGTGGAGCAGAGTTATCAGGTCAGTTTAATGAAAATCAGGGACGGATTTGAAAAAGCATTTCAAACAGTGGAAATCAAAAAGCCTGTCATATTATTTATTGATGGCATTGATGCTAGACCCAGAGAAATTGATAATGAGCAGTATTTTGAATGTCTGACCGGATTAGTAAATGCAGTTTTGGAAATGAATTATTCTGTGCTGCGGGAGAAAAATATTAAAATTATGCTTCTTGTGCGCCCGGATATTATGTATAAGATGCCCATACACAATATGAACCAGAAGCTGCGTGGAAATTCTGTGCTTTTAGACTGGGGAACAAGTTATCGCAGCTATGTAAAGTCGAAGTTATTCAAAATAGCGGACGGATATTTTAGCAAGCAGCAGGATACAGCATACCAGTTAGGCGAATGCTGGGAGCATTATTTCCCCTATCGGGTAGAGTATCCCGGCATAGAGCGAAAGCCGGATAATCCATTTGTTGAATTTTTACGGTATTCTTTATATAAGCCCAGAGATATTTTAACGATGTTAAATGAGATGATAGAAATTACTTCCGGTGAGCATTTCTGTCATGAGGATTTTGAAAATATTATTACAAATTACTCTATTTATTTAAAAAGCGAATTAAAAGACTACATGCTTATTTATATGAATGAGGTGCAGTACGGCAATTTTATTTTGTTTTTTGATTATTTTGCAGGCTGTCGTAATTTTTCCAGTGAGGTGTTCCAGGAGAAACATTTGGAGTATGTAGATTACCTGCACAGACTGGGAAAAGAGGTTCCGCCTTTCATGCAGTCCGCCAATGAGGCGTTGCAGTTATTATATGATTCCAATATTATTTGTTATAAAGTCTGGGAAACGGATGGAAATGGGAAGCGCCGTCCGAAAATGTTCTGGTCCTATAAAGAACGGAATTATGCGAATATTCAGCCGGAAGTAAGGCGGGGCGGGGAGTATTCTTTCCATATGGCTTATGCGAAGGCGTTTCGGATTATATAGAGAGTTCCACATGATGAAACCATATTCCAAATTGTGGGAATGTGACAAAAAATTCTTGAAATCGTCGAAAAAAATTGTTGCCATTATGCAAAAATATGGTAAAATGAGTATGTGCGTTTTAGGGAGATGCACACAAAGTCGAATAATTACAGGATTTTCAAAGCGAAAGAGAATACTGTAGTTACATAGTAAGTATAAATTTTTAGGAGGAATTATTAAAATGGCAAACAAATGGGTTTACATGTTTAGTGAGGGAAATATGACCATGCGTAACCTGCTTGGCGGTAAAGGTGCCAACCTTGCAGAGATGACAGACATCGGTCTTCCTGTACCACAGGGCTTCACAATCACAACAGAAGCTTGTACTCAGTATTATGAGGACGGACGCAAGATTAACGACGAAATCATGGCTCAGACCATGGAAGGCGTTAAGAAAATGGAAGAGATTAACGGCAAAAAGTTCGGAGATCTCAAGAATCCATTATTAGTTTCTGTTCGTTCCGGAGCAAGAGCTTCCATGCCGGGTATGATGGATACCATCTTAAACCTTGGTCTGAACGATGAAGTAGTAGCAGCTATGATTGCCGGAAACCCAGACCCGAAATTTGAGCGTTTCGTATATGACTCTTACAGACGTTTCATTCAGATGTTCCCTGATGTCGTTATGGAGGTTGGTAAGA
>JAGAIK010000115.1 GCA_017626625.1 Roseburia sp. | reverse complement strand
TATGATAATCAGGAACTGCTTTATGTGCATCAGAGCCATGAGACGGTGATGGAGATTTTAGAGCAGGCGAGAAAGACGGGCGTTGACATTCTGTTTGAGTCGAGACAGGAGGTGGTTTTCGACCTGGCAAAACCACTGCGTCATCCGGACGCAAAACGCCAGTATTATGCGTTCCGGGAGCGGCATTATGATATGTCCCATGTGCTGGAAGCGGAGGATTATATCTGTGACAAATTCGTCATCTGGTATGAGAAGGAGGAACAGTTAGCGGAGTTTCGGAAGGTCAGCGACCGTTATTTTGACTGCATTGACCGGGGAGGAACCTTCCGGGAGTTTGTGCCGTATCATTATTCCAAAGCCACCGGTATTCAGTTCCTGTTAGACTATTTTAAGCTCCCCGCAGAGAATACCTATGGATTTGGGGACAGCAACAATGACTTGCCGATGCTTGATTATGTGGCAAACAGCGTGGTGATGGGAAATGCGGAAAAGAAAGAACTGTTTGAAAAAGCCTCCTATGTGACAGGCAGGGCAAGCCAGGGCGGAATACGGCAGGCGTTAGAACATTATCATTTCATATAAGGCAGCCTTAGGGCTGTCTTTTATTGTGAAAGAACTCTGGTATGACCAGTTTCCTTTGACAAAGTATTAACGAGATGATAAAATATATCAGTAAACATAGATTGAGGGAGGATAACAAATGAGTAAGGTGCGAATCCTTGAGGTAAAACAGAGTGTTTTCGCCAATAATGACGCACAGGCGGAGGCGCTTCGGGCGGACCTGAAGGAAAAAGGGGTATTTCTTTTGAATCTCATGTCGTCCCCCGGCGCTGGTAAGACCACAACTCTGACGAGGACGATTGAAGCGCTGAGGGATGAGATGAAAATCGGTGTGATGGAGGCGGATATCGATTCTGATGTAGACGCAGAAACCATTGCAAAAACAGGGGCGAAAACCATACAGCTTCACACCGGAGGCATGTGTCACTTAGACGCAGAAATGACGAAACAGGGACTTGAGGGGTTAGGCTCTGATGATGTGGAACTTGCAGTCTTAGAGAACGTGGGAAATCTGGTTTGTCCAGCAGAATTTGACACCGGAGCGGTGAAAAACGCCATGATTTTATCGGTGCCGGAGGGACATGACAAGCCGTTAAAATATCCGCTGATGTTCTCTATCTGCGATGTGGTGCTCATCAACAAAGTGGATGTGCTGCCCTACTTTGATTTTGACATGGAGCAGTGCAGAAAGAACATTGCCCTGCGCAATCCAAACGCTCTGGTAATACCAATCTGTGCCAAAACGGGAGAGGGCATAGAGGAGTGGGCGGACTACCTGCGGAGGGAAGTTGCAAACTGGAAAGCATAAAGCATGAGAAGAAGTTCTAAATCGACGCTGCCCAGAGGGGGCACCGCCGAAGAACTTCTAAGTCTCATGCCGAAGAATGCAAAAACGGCATTCTTCTTAAGCAAATGAAGATTTTATAAGGAGTATGAAAATGGAAAAATTTGTTTACACGCCGCCGGAGCAGCCGAGGGAGCTGATTTTAAAACTGGGGCAGAAGATTACGGACCGGATTGGACACACTGTTACCGCGGAGGACCCGGAGTATTACGGGCTGGCTGCGCTGGTGACGGATGAGATGGCGGAGGTTGCGCTGAAAATGAAGGTGCGCAAGCCCATGACGCTGCAGCAGATGGTGAAAGCCACCGGAAAAGAAGAAAAGTATCTGGAAGATTTATTACAGGAAATGAGCAACATCGGATTGCTGGAATATAACTGGGAGAATCCGAAGCATGAGAAACAGTATGTGCTGCCGATGTTTGTGCCGGGAAGTGCGGAGTTCTTTAACATGAAGTTAGACCAGATTAAGGAGCATCCGGAACTGGCATCTTTCTTTGAGCGTATGACATTTTTACCCTTAGAGAAAGTCACAGCCATGGTGCCGCCTGGAGGCTCTGGTATCGGTATGCACGTCATTCCGGTGGAGAAGGCAATCGAGACGGAGAATCAGTCGATTGATATTGAGCACATTTCCCACTGGTTAGATAAATATGATGGAAAATATGCGGCAAGCCCCTGTTCCTGCCGTTATTCCCGCGGAGTTTTAGGGGAAGGCTGTGCCGATGACCCGGAGGACTGGTGTATCGGTGTGGGCGATATGGCAGATTATCTGGTGGAGACGAACAAGGGGCATTATGTAACCAGAGAAAAGGTGTTGGAAATTTTACAGCGTGCCGAGGACAACGGTTTTGTGCATCAGATTACCAATATTGACGGTGAGGACAAGATTTTTGCTATCTGCAACTGTAACGTGAATATCTGTAATGCGCTGCGTACCTCCCAGCTTTTCAATACGCCGAATATGTCCCGTTCCGCTTACGTGGCGAAGGTGGAGACAGAAAACTGCGTGGCGTGCGGCAGGTGTGTGGAGTACTGCCCGGCAGGAGCCGTGAAATTAGGGCAGAAGCTCTGCACCAACGAGGGTATGATTCAGTACCCGCGCCAGGAACTCCCGGACAATACCAAGTGGGGACCGGAAAAATGGGATGTGGATTACCGTGACAATAACCGTATTAACTGCTACGATACCGGAACAGCCCCCTGTAAGACTGCCTGCCCGGCACATATTGCCGTACAGGGGTACTTGAAGATGGCGGCGCAGGGACGCTATACCGATGCGCTGGCGCTGATTAAGAAGGAAAATCCCTTCCCGGCAGTCTGCGGACG
Source organism: Roseburia sp. (assembly GCA_017626625.1). Classification (GTDB taxonomy): domain Bacteria; phylum Bacillota; class Clostridia; order Lachnospirales; family Lachnospiraceae; genus Roseburia. Next base: position 3,204 of record JAGAIK010000115.1, on the reverse strand, counting down.
TGTCTGCAACCGCCGCTGTGAGAGTGCATGTACCCGCGGAACCATTGATGAGGCGGTGGCAATCGATGAGGTAAAGAAATTCATCGCCCAGAAGGATTTAGATGCCAGGACACGTTATATCCCGCCAATCATTCAGCCTTCTAACCGAGGAACCTTCCCACAGAAAATTGCCATTATCGGAGGTGGTCCCGCAGGACTTAGCTGTGCGTTCTATTTAGCCACCAGAGGCTACAAGCCAGTGGTATTTGAGAAAAATGAGCGCCCCGGCGGTATGTTAGTTTACGGTATTCCTTCCTTTAAGTTAGAGAAAGACGTGGTGGACGCAGAGATTGATGTCATCCGTGCTTTGGGCGTGGAAATCAAATGCGGTGTCGAGGTAGGAAAAGACATTACCTTAGACGAGCTCCGCAGCCAGGGCTATCAGGCATTTTATATTGCCATTGGCTGTCAGGGAAGCCGCAAGGCTGGCATTCCGGGGGAGGACGCCGAGGGCGTTATGAGTGCGGTGGATTTCTTACATACGGTTTCCGGCGGAAACGAGGATTATAAGGTAAACGGCAGAACCGTTGTTATCGGCGGAGGCAATGTGGCAATCGACGTGGCACGCACCAGCAGCCGCTGCGGCTCCGGGGAAGTTTCCATGTTCTGTTTAGAGGACAGGGACAATATGCCGGCTTCGGAGGATGAGGTGCTTGAGGCGGAGGAAGAGGGCATTCAGGTAAATTGCGGCTGGGGTCCCAAGGAGATTTTAGTTGCAGACGGAAAAGTAAGGGGCATTGTCTTAAAGAAATGTCTTTCTGTCAAAGACGATACCGGACGCTTCTGTCCGCAGTATGATGAAAACGAAACCATCACCGTGGAATGTGAAAATGTAATGTTAAGTATCGGACAGAGCATTGTATGGGGCGATTTGCTCTCGGGTTCTAAGGTGGAGCTTGGCAGAGGAAACGGAGCCGTTGCGGACTCCCTGACTTACCAGACCGCAGAGCCGGATATTTTTGTGGGCGGTGATGTCTATACCGGACCCAGCTTTGCCATTAACGCCATCGCAGCCGGAAAAGAGGGGGCAGAGTCCATTCACCGTTTTGTTCATGAAAATGCCAGCATGACCATCGGAAGAAACCGCCGCCAGTTTATCGAGTTAGATAAGAATCATTTAGCTCCTTTAAGCTACGACAATTCTTCGAGACAGAAACCGGAAATGGATAAAAATATCGATGCCCGCAAGTCCTTCCGTGACGCCCATGGGACCCTGACGGAGGAACAGGTAAAAACCGAGACGGCAAGATGTCTTTCCTGCGGCGCTTCTGTGGTTGACCCGAATAAATGTATCGGCTGCGGCGTCTGCACCACAAAATGTGAATTTGACGCCATTCATCTTCACAGGGATTTGCCGGAGTGCAGCACTATGAGAAAAGCGGAGGATAAGATGAAGGGCATTCTTCCTTACGCACTGAAACGTGAAGTGAAAATCCGTTTCGGGAAAAAGGACAAATAAAAAGCTGGCAGCAGCGAATGGAGAAGAAACATGCACGAACTTGGAATTGTATTTCACGTGATAAAAAGTGTGGAGCAGATTGCTGCGGAAAATCAGGTGGACGCCGTATCGGCAGTCACTCTGGAAATCGGTGAAGTGTCGGGAATTGTGCATTCCTATATCTTAGACTGCTGGCGATGGGCGGCGGACCGCTCCGAAGTGATGAAAGGTTCGGAACTGAAAATCGAAGAGATTCATGCCGTAACCCACTGTGAAGCCTGCAAAAGGGACTACGACACGGTGGCGCACGGGCGGACCTGCCCCCACTGCGGCAGTGAAAAAACCTATCTGCTGGCGGGCAATGAGATTAATATTAAGGAAATTGAAGTGCCGGAAACGGCGTAGAAGTTAAAAGACAGATAAAGTGAAGGGTGCTTTATCTGTCTCTTTTTTGTCAGGTTTTCAGGAGTTTGGTTCTTAAGCTTGTTTTGCTTCACGGAAATGCTAATTTATAAAAATTTAAGGGAATCCCGGGGAAAGAACCTTGATTTTGGCAGAAGGTGCGTCATATAATTGTCTATATCAGGCAAAGACAAAGGAAAAAGTATATGAAATCATTTGTATCATTTGAACATGTTGGAAAAGTGTATAAAACCGGGGAATTGGAAATCCCGGCTTTAAAGGACGTCAATTTCGAAATCGAACAGGGAGAATTCTGCGTGATTGTGGGGGCTTCCGGTGCAGGAAAAACCACGATTTTAAATATCCTGGGCGGAATGGACGGCCTCACCTCAGGAAAGGTGTATTTAGACGGGCAGGAGATATCCTCCTACGATAAAAAGCAGCTCACCTCCTACCGCCGCTACGATATCGGGTTTGTATTTCAGTTTTACAATCTGGTGCAGAACCTGACGGCGGTGGAAAATGTGGAGCTGGCGGCGCAGATATGCAAAGACCCCTTGGATGCAGTGACGGTATTAGAGGAAGTGGGCTTAAAGGAGCGTCTTGCTAATTTCCCGGCGCAGCTCTCCGGCGGCGAGCAGCAGAGGGCGGCAATCGCAAGGGCGCTGGCGAAAAATCCCAAACTGCTCCTGTGTGACGAACCCACAGGAGCCTTAGACTATAATACGGGAAAAGCAGTGTTAAAGCTGTTGCAGGACACCTGCCGGGAAAAGGGAAAGACGGTGGTGGTCATTACCCATAACCAGGCGATTACCGCCATGGCAGACCGGATTATCACGGTGAAAAACGGTACGGTGGTAAATATGGAGAAGAATGCGCACATTGTAGACATTGCGGACATTGAGTGGTAGGCAGAAGAGGAACAGTATGAAATCAACCATATGGAAATCGACATTTCGGGAAATAAAACAGAGCTTTGGGCGTTTTGCGGCGATTCTTGCCATTGTGGCGTTGGGGGTAGGTCTTTTTGCAGGACTGAAAATCACCCAGACTGCCATGATAAAAACAGTCACAGAGTATTTTAAGGAGACGGACTTTTACGATTACCGCCTGATGTCCACCGTGGGATTTTCTAAGGAGGATGTGGAGGTTTTTAGACAGCAGGAAGATGTGAAAGCGGCAGAGGGCTCCGTTTCCTTTGACATTTTATGCAGTGAAAGCGGAGGAAATGAAAAAGTTCTGAAAGCCTACAGCCTGCCGGAGGAAGTCAACCGCATTACCGTGGTGGAGGGACGCCTGCCGGAAAAGGAAAATGAGTGCGTGGT
>JAGAIK010000114.1 GCA_017626625.1 Roseburia sp. | reverse complement strand
CTATGAGATGTTAAAACGAGTAAAATTTTTCCGTATGGATTTGCCATATTTAAAGACGTTTACACAGGCGGGAGGAAAACTGTCACCGGAACTGCACAAGGAATTTGCAGAGTATGCCATGGAGAAGGACAAGCGTTTTGTGGTAATGTACGGTCAGACAGAGGCAACAGCCCGTATGGCATATCTGCCTTATGACATGGCATTGAAAAAATACGGCAGTATGGGAATCGCCATTCCCGGCGGTAAATTTACACTGGTGGATGTGGATGGAAATGCCATCACCGAGCCGGAGGTTGTGGGCGAGCTGGTTTACGAAGGGGATAACGTCACTTTAGGTTATGCGGAATGCGGAGCAGATTTACAGAAGGGTGACGAGCGGGGCGGCCGCCTTGAAACCGGAGACATGGCAAAACAGGACGCAGACGGCTATTATTATATTGTAGGACGTAAGAAACGTTTTTTAAAGTTATTCGGAAACCGTGTGAACTTAGATGAAATTGACCGTATGGTAAAGGGGGCTTTTGAAGACCTAGACTGTGCCAGCACCGGTACGGATGAGCGGATGAAGGTATATATTACGAATGCCGCATATGTAAATCAGGTAGAGAGCCTGATTGAGGAGCGTACCCACATTAACAATCGTGCGTTTGAGGTGCAGGTAATTGATAAGATACCAAGAAATGAGGCTGGCAAAACATTATACAAAGATTTACCATAAAGAAAGGAAAGAAAAATGGAAGAATTATTAGAAGCATTAAAAAGAGCAAACGGAAAAATTGATTATTTGTCAAGCAATAAGCTTGTAACGGACAAGATTATTGATTCCATTGATATTACCTCTATACTAGCGGAATTAGAAGAAACTTTTGATATTGAAATCAGTATGGAATACATTGTTCCGGAGAATTTTGATTCTGTGGAAGCAATGTGGGAAATGGTTCAGGAATTAAAAGATTAATTACAAGCAGTGCAGAAATGCACTGCCTGTTTTTTGGGAGAAAAACTATGACTTTTATTGAAATGCAATTTTTTGTGTTTTTATTTGCGGCGGCAGTGATATTTTATATATGCCCGGTAAAACATCGTTGGAAGGTGCTTTTAGGGGCAAGTATCGTATTCTATGCCATAGCAGGAATAAAATATCTGCCATTTATTCTTTTTACTTCTTTTACTGTTTTTCTGGCAGGGAGAAAGATGGGGCATATTTATGAAGAAATGGAGCAGCATCTTTTAGAAGAGAACCTGGACAGAAAAGCAAAGAAAGAAATAAAAGAGCAGGCAAAGAACCGGTGTAAAAAAGCAATGCTGGCAGCGCTGTTGTGCAATCTGCTTATTTTAATTATTGTGAAATTTACGAAATTTGCAGTAAATCCTATTAATGATTTGCTGACAGCCCTGGGACAGGAAGGAAATTTCAGTGCAGCTTATATCATTGTACCGCTGGGAATTTCCTATTATACATTTTCATGTCTGAGTTATCTTCTGGATGTATATTGGAAGAGGGAAGAGTATGAGAATAATTATGCAAGATTTTTGCTTTATGCCATTTATTTCCCACATATTTTGCAGGGACCGATTGAGCGCTATGGAAGACTGGGAAAACGGTTAAAGGGAGAATTTCTCTTTGATTATGACAGGGTATGCGCAGGACTGCAGTTGATGGTATGGGGTATTTTTAAGAAATTAGTGATTGCAGACCGGATTAATTTGTTTACCACAGCAGTATATGAAAAAGGCTCTCAGGCAGAAGGTTTGATCTATGTATTTGCATTCTTTTTAGATGTTGTTTACATATATGCGGATTTTTCCGGCTGTATGGATATTGCAAGAGGGGCGTCACAGATTTTTGGCGTAGAATTGGATTTGAACTTCAATCATCCATTTGCTTCGAAATCCGTTACGGAATTTTGGAGAAGATGGCATATGTCACTGGGAAGCTGGTTTAAGGATTATGTTTATTATCCGATTTCCACTTCAAAGTTTGTAAAAAATGTGGCGAAGTCCTGCAAAAAACATTTGCCGGATGCAGTGACAAGAAGTATTGTGACAGCGATTCCGGTGACAGTAACCTGGGTAGCCACGGGACTTTGGCATGGAACGGGAGTGACCTATTTAGCATGGGGACTTTATTATGCCTTTATGATTTTTATGTCAGTATCTTTCGGAGACTTGTTCCATAATCTGGCATTAAAATTGAAAATAAATACGCAATGCTGGTCTTACAAAGTTTTTCAGATGGTGAGAACTACCTGCATTTTTGCAGGCGGACGGCTTTTGACAAGGCCGGGAACTTTAGGATTGAGCTGGCATGCTTTAAAGAGCGCCCTGCTTCAGTTTAATCCATGGGTTCTTACAGACGGCACCTTATATGAATTTGGACTGAGCCGGAGCAATTTTAATCTTATGCTTGTAACAGTTGTTCTTTTTGGAGGTATCAGTATTTTACAGCAGAAAGGCTCTGTCCGGGATATGATTGCAAAACAAAACCTTGCGGTGCGTTGGGGCATTTATTTTGCCGCAATCTTTTCTATTTTAATTTTTGGTATTTACGGGTCTGGCTATGATGCCTCATCCTTTGTTTATATGGCATATTAAAAGGGGAAAACATGAAGCGTTCAATAAATAAAATACATGTGATAAAGACAGTGGCGTTTCTTCTTATCTTTGTCCTGCTGTTGGGCTCTGTGACAGATATCCTGCAGCCGAAGTGGATTGACGGAACCAGCGTTACTTTTGTGCAGGAAAATTTTTATAAAGAGAAGAAAAATTCCATTGAGGTGGCGGTGCTAGGCAGCAGCCAGTTGGTATACGGTATTTCTAGTATGCGCCTTTTAGAAAATTACGGTATTTCTGCTTACAGTCTTGCAACGGGAGAGCAGCCGGTACTATGTGGATATTTTTATCTGCGGGAGATGGCACGCAGTCAGAATATCAAGACAGTGATTTATGATGTGAGTATGCTTTATGAGGAAGAGCAGGAATCGCGTTTCCGAAAGACGATAGACACGGCTCCTATGAGCAGAAATAAATTATGGATGATTTTAGAACATAGAAACCTTTCTTTTGCGGAGTCTGCGAGAACCTATTTCTTTCCAATTATGAAATATCATTCCAGATGGGAAGAACTAGAGGAGATGGATTATCATTATGCGGATTTGAATACGGAAGTATTTAAGGGAAATATCATGAGTCCTATTGCCTCCCAGAAAATTAATTATGAGAAACTCTGTGTGGACAATGATGAAATAGACGCGTCCATTACCATGGATGAATCAGAACTGCATTATTTTCGGGAAATGGTTCAATACTGCAAAGAGCAGAATATAGAACTTATTCTGATTAAAACACCCAAGACCACCTGGACGAAAAGCGCAATGGTGGGAGTGGAAGCGTTAGCGGAGGAGTATCAGCTTCCTTATATGGATTTTAATACGGCGGAATTATTAGAGGCATCCGGTATTGATATTGAAAAAGATTTTTGGAATCAGGACCATTTGAATATCCGCGGTGCCGAGAAACTGACAGACTATATGGCGGAGTATTTGCTGGCAAATGGCACTTATACTGACGGCAGGAATACGGAAGCTTATGATGAGGAGGAAGTAAGAAAATATTATATTGACAGGGAAAATAAATATTTACAGACCTCTAACAGTTTAGAAGATGTGATGACAGCGCTAAAAAATGACAGATATGAAGTTGTGATGCAGTTGACTGGAGATATTGCTTCGCACTGGAATGAAAACACACAGCAACTGTTGGAGGAATTAGGTGTTTCCGTGAATATGGCGGAATTACAGAATGCACCTTTTATCGGGCAGTATAAAAATGGAAATCGTTTCTATGAGGAGAGCCAGGAGAAGGAGTTTACCCATGAGGGGACATTTTCCAATGGAACGGCTTATGAGGCGACGAGTAATCCGTCGGGAAATGAGATGGAAACGGGAGCAAAGATTGCAGGAGAGGAAATTGGCTTTCAGAAAAAAGGACTGAATTTCTGTGTGTACGATACGGTAAATAATAAACTTGTAGATAATTTTACTTTATATTATGATGAGGACAGAGGAGATTTTAATATCTACCGTTATCGTGAAAGTTAAGAGGAAGAAATGAAAGAAAAAAAGAAACTATTTTGCCTTCCCTATGCGGGAGGACGCGCCGAGATTTTTCGCGAATTTGCAGCATATATTCCAGAAGAGATTACGGTAATACCGTTAGAATATGCAGGCCATGGCATGAGAGCTGCAGAAGCGTTTTATCCGGATTTTTCGGCAATGACGGAGGATATGGCGTCTGTGATAGAGAGGCAGTTGACAGAGGGTGACAAGTTCGCCCTCTTTGGTTATAGTATGGGAAGTGTGGTGTCTTATGAGATTGCAGCCCGGAACTTATTGAGCAGACAGCCGGATTATTTATTTCTGGCATCTCATGAAGCACCCGGGACAGACTGGGAAAGCAAGGGTTACTCTGATATGGACGATGCAGAGTTTGCCAAAGCCATTGTTGCCTTTGGCGGATTTGACAGATTTGAGGAAAAATTTTTAGAAAACCGTCATTTCCGCCGAATGATTTTTGACCCGATAAGAGAGGACTACAGGCTGATTCAGGAGTATTGTTGGAAACCGGTAGAAAAGCTTTCTGTTCCGGCGACTTTATTCTATGCTCCGGCAGATGTAACGCCGGAGAAAGCAGCAAACTGGCAGCAGCGTTTTGCGGGAGAATTGGAGCTGATTGAGATTGGAGAAAACCATTTTTTTATTAAGAAATATCCAAAAGAGTTAGCCGGGTTGATTGCAGAGAGAATGTAGGGGGATAAGAGTTTTACTACGGCATCAGACTGCATGTATAGAAAAGGAATAAAATGTAAATATGAGGAAATATTCTACGCAGAAAAAATTGAAAACAGCAATGCTTGGAATGGAAGCTTTTATCTGTATGGCTGCTTACATAAGCGGAATGACAGGTTACGGCAGGGTGTCAGATACATTATTGCTGATTGATTTATCACTTATCGTTTTGGGAGATATTTTTTTTGCAGTGTTGCGTTCGGAAGATAAAGAAATAATGGAAATGCGGCAGTTCATTATCGTGCGGCTTTTTTTTGCGGTATTGGGAATTTCATTTCTCGTCTATCACAAAGAGGCAGCATGGAATAACCATGTCTCTGTTGCAGTGGCAGTTTTAGCATGTCTCTGGTTTATTTGCGGAGTGGTGGAATTCGTCCATTTCCAGAAAGATTTTGGTGGATATATAAAGAAAAAAATAAAGGAAAACAAAGATGGTCTTGTGGTTTGTGGTATTTTTCTTTTCTTTTCTTTCTCTGAAATCATAAGTATTTCTCAATGGGATGGAACTTTCTATATTAATAGTCTGAATAACTTTGTGGCAGAATATGATTTGACATTTAAGACATTGCTAAATGCGAATATGGGAGGGCATTTATCGACAGGGTATTCCCTTGTGGCAGGAATTTTTCATATGCTTTTGAGCCAAGGGAATATCGGAGTGAAAATTTGTAATATTCTGTTGGGCTGGGGAGCAATCCTTTGTTTCTATAAAATGTTAGAAAAGATGGAAGTGAACCGGTTTTTCTGTTTTGCGGGTACGCTGATGTTTGCGGTGTCTCCTATGTTTTTGGGAACGATAGGATTTATTTCGGTAGATTATGCCATGATGGTTTACTTTATTTTCTTCTTATACAGTTGGCTGTATGAAAAGAAAATTTTTATGGTGGTGACGGGTTTCCTGTTTTTATTCACCAAGGAGACGGCGATAATCATTTACTTTTTCTTCTGGCTGGGGATATTTCTGTATCGGGCATTTTTCGGAAAGCAGCAGGGGAAAGTGCGTTGGAAGAAATTGTTCGAAAATCTTCATAAGGGAGAGTGGGAGGCAATTCTGATACCGACGGGATTGTTTCTGCTGACCTTTGGCGTGTACGCTTATGAAAAAATAGGCTGGCCGGGGCTGGTGGCAGGAAATATTAAAATTTCAATGAAATTGATAGCCGCAGTTATCCTGCTGGCAGCGGTTTTTCTGACTGCACTAAAAATCTGGATAAATCTTTGGCATTTTGTGGGAAACAGCAGAATTTCGGAAAAAAGAAAAAAAGCCGGACTTGCAGGCGTACTGCTTCTCCCCTTTTTGCTCGCTTTGGCAGGAGTACTTGCGGTGTGGGTGATAAAGCCGGATATTATCAGGCATTTCGTGGTTTACAGCGCAAAGGATATCAACAGGATTGGGATTGGAAAGGCGCATATAGCCGCTATCTTAAAGCAGGCATATATTTTAAATTTTTCCTGGATACTGCTGATTATCACCGTGATTGGATTGGTATATTTTATAAAAGAGTGGAGCAGCCGGAAAACAGAAAAGCGGGAACTGGTCATATCTGCGATTTTTGCGGATATGGGATTGATTGCGTTTACCATGGCGTATGTGACATATCAAAATCCACGTTATCTCCAACTGCACTATGCCTTTATGATTTTTTTGATGGTAGTTTTGTGGAGCGATATTTGGAAAGATAGGGGGAGAAAACAGAGATTCGCTGGAAATGCGGCGGCAGGCATACTTGTTGTACTGTTGTTTTGCGAAAGTTATGTCTATATTGACCCTCTTACCAGAATGTCATTTTATAATCGGGATATTGGAAATGGAGTGCTTTGTGCCGGGGATACGAAGAAAATCAGCGGAGTTTCTTCGTCTTATAGTGACCGTGCGGTAAATAACCGGGTATATACGTACTATCTTAAAAGCTTTGAGAAGTTTTTAAAAGACATTAATTATGATGGCAGTCAGTATCTCCTGTTTCCAAATAAAAATAACTGGACAACTCTTGGCAGAAAAGATATTTCGACCATGGATACGGAGTTAAAATGTATGATATCTTATGAGGGAAGTATTGCAGATTCGGTTGTCCATGTAGAGAATGTGGAGCAGCTTGAGGCGTATCTGACGAGTGATGTGGACGTTTATTATGTGGATACTGGGGCGCTTCATACGAAGATGGACAAGACCATGGAAGAGACTTATTCGGATATGGTATACAAAACCTATACCACAGGAGCCTGGAGAATCACGGTGTATAAACTGGAGTAACCGTGAAAGTGTCGGATTTACATTGAATCCGGGATACGTTATAATGGGAGAAGATATGATTGCGGCGGAAACAGTGTAATGTGATGGAGGATAAAATGAAAGTTGTAATTTTAGCCGGCGGATATGGAACAAGAATCAGCGAAGAAAGCCATCTGAAACCGAAACCTATGATTGAAATTGGGGAGAAACCCATTTTGTGGCATATTATGAAGGAATATTCTCATTATGGGTTCAACGAATTTGTTATCTGCTGTGGCTATAAACAGCATGTAATCAAGGAATGGTTTGCCGATTACTATCTGCACAACAGTGACGTCACTTTTGATTTTTCGGCAGATAACCGTATGACAGTGCATAATAATGTGGCAGAACCCTGGAAGGTTACCCTGGTGGATACCGGGCTTGACACCATGACAGGGGGACGTATCAAGCGGGTGAAGCGTTATATTGGAGAGGAACCCTTCATGATGACCTACGGGGATGGTGTGTCGGATATTAACATGAAAGACCTGCTGGCATTTCACAAATCCCATGGGAAAAAAGCCACGATTACGGCAGTGTCCCTAGAGCAGCGTTTTGGAGTGTTAGATATCGCACCGGATGACAGTGTAATTTCCTTCCGGGAAAAGCATAAATCTGACGGCAATCGAATCAATGTAGGATATATGGTGTTGGAGCCGGAGATTTTTGATTATATCGAGGGAGACCAGACGGTATTTGAAAAAGAGCCCCTAGAACGTCTTGCGGCGGAACGCCAGATTGCAGCCTATAAATATGATGGGTTCTGGCAGTGCATGGATACCAAGCGGGAGATGGACAAGCTGAATCAGATGTGGGCGTCCGGCAATGCACCCTGGAAGGTATGGGAGTAGAGATTGCTCCTGGTAAAATAAGCGGTAATAGAAATAGAATAATAAAAGCAGTGGAGAAAAAATGATGTTTGAAAATATGGAAGAACAGCAGGCGCGGCAGGCTATTTTAGACAGCGTGAAGGAATATTGCGATAAATATCATAAAAAGGAAGCCTACAGGGAAGGAGACCGGATTCCCTATGCGTCCCGTGTATATGACTATGAAGAAATGACGAATTTGGTGGACAGTGCATTGGAGTTCTGGCTGACAGCGGGACATTATACCGAACAGTTTGAGCGGGAATTTGCAGAGTATTTGCATGTGAAATACTGTTCTTTGGTAAACTCCGGTTCCTCTGCAAATTTACTGGCGTTTATGGCACTCACATCACCCTTGTTGAAAGAGCGCCAGATAAAAAGAGGGGACGAAGTAATCACGGTTGCAGCAGGATTTCCAACGACTGTGACACCGATGATACAGTATGGTGCGGTTCCGGTTTTTGTGGATGTTACGATTCCTGAGTACAATATAGACGTGACGCTGTTAGAAGCAGCGTTATCGGATAAAACGAAGGCAGTTATGATTGCCCACACATTGGGAAATCCCTTTGATTTAGGGGCTGTGAAAGCATTTTGTGAAAAACATAACCTGTGGCTGGTTGAGGATAACTGTGACGCGCTGGGAAGCATTTACGAAATAAACGGTGAGAAAAAGCTCACAGGTACCATTGGAGATATCGGAACCTCCAGTTTCTATCCCCCTCATCATATGACAATGGGAGAGGGCGGTGCGGTTTATACAGACAATCCGCTGCTTCATAAGATTGTCCGTTCCTTCAGGGACTGGGGAAGAGACTGCGTGTGTCCGTCCGGCAGAGATAACCTGTGCGGACATCGGTTTGACAGACAATACGGAGAACTGCCATTGGGTTATGACCATAAATATGTCTATTCCCATTTTGGTTACAATTTAAAAGCCACCGACATGCAGGCGGCAGTAGGGTGTGCCCAGTTGAAGAAGTTTCCAGCTTTTGTGGAACGGCGGATTCATAATTTTAACCGCCTGCTGGAAGCTTTGCAGTCGGTTTCGGATAAACTGATACTGCCTCAGGCAACGGAGCACTCCATTCCGAGCTGGTTCGGATTTATCGTTACCTGCAAGGATGGGGTGGACAGAAATAAAGTTGTGCCCTATATCGAGGAAAAAGGTGTTCAGACAAGAATGCTTTTCGCCGGAAACCTCACAAAGCATCCCTGCTTTGATGAGATGCGCAAAGCGGGTACCGGGTACCGGGTCGTGGGCAGTCTTGCGGTGACAGACCAGATTATGGAAAATTCTTTCTGGGTAGGCGTCTATCCGGGAATGACAGACGAAATGATTGACTATATGGCAAAAACAATGATAGAAGCCGTATAGAGGTAGCTTATGAAAATAAGAGTGGCGGATTATATTGCGAACGTGCTGGTGGAAAAGGGAATCAAGCATGTATTTACCGTAACAGGCGGTGGTGCAATGCACTTAAATGACGGTCTGGGGCATAAAGAAGGACTTACCTGTATTTACAATCATCATGAGCAGGCCTGTGCCATTGCTGCGGAAAGCTATGCAAGAATAAATAATCAGATGGCAGCAGTCTGCGTTACCACGGGACCGGGGGGAACCAATGCCATCACAGGAGTATTGGGCGGCTGGCTGGATTCGATTCCTATGCTGGTGTTGTCGGGGCAGGTGCGGTATGACACAACAGCAAGGAGCACCGGACTGGGGATTCGTGCCTATGGAGACCAGGAATATGATATTGTAAAAATGGTGTCGAATATCACGAAATATGCAGAAATGGTGATAAATCCAACGGACATCCGCTACTGTTTAGAAAAGGCGATTTCTCTTGCAGAGGAGGGAAGACCGGGTCCTGCCTGGCTGGATATTCCGTTAAATGTGCAGGGAGCATATGTTGAGACGGAGGAACTGCGCGGCTATGACCCGGAGATAGAAAGAGAGACTGCGGTTCCCAGAGTAACGGATGAGCTTGCAAGAGAAATTCTCGAAAAAATAAAACATGCAGACCGTCCCGTCTTAAATGCGGGAAACGGTATCCGCATTGCCGGAGCGGCAGACCTGTTTTTAAAGGTGGCAGAAAAATTAAATATCCCTGTGGTAACCGGGTGGAACAGCATTGATTTGATTTATGACAGTCATCCGCTTTATATCGGGAGAGCAGGAATTATGGGAGACCGCGCGGGCAACTGGGCGGTTCAGAACAGTGACGTGCTGCTTTCTATCGGAAGCCGTCTCAGTATTCGTCAGGTGGGGTATCAGTATGAGAGCTGGGCAAGAGAAGCCTATACGATTATCGAGGATGTGGATGCGGAAGAATTAAAAAAACCGGATTTACATGTAGATATGCCTGTCTGGGCAGATGCAAAAGATTTGCTGGAGGCGTTAGACCGTAATCTGCCGGAAGGGCAGACGCAAAACGGGAAGCAGTCAGAGTGGATTGCCTGCTGTAAACGGTGGAAAAAGGAATATCCGGTGGTGCAGGAAAAACACAAAATGCAGCAGGGACTGGTGAATGTTTATGCTTTTATCGGTATGTTAAGCAGCATGCTGCCGGAAAATAAAATCACCGTGGTGGGAAATGGCTCGGCATGTGTGGTGGGCAGTCATGGCTATGAAATAAAACCGGGACAGAGATTTATTATCAACTCGGCAGTTGCCTCTATGGGGTATGATTTACCCGCCGCCATCGGAGCATGTATTGCGGCTGACAGGGAAGAGGTTATCTGTATTTCGGGAGACGGAAGCATCCAGATGAACCTGCAGGAGTTACAGACCATCATTCACCACAAACTGCCGGTCAAATTGTTTGTAATCAATAACGGAGGATATCACTCTATCCGCCAGACCCAGAAAAATTTCTTCGGAGAGCCATTGGTGGGTATTGGTGTGGACAGCGGGGATTTGAGTTTCCCGTCTATGGAAAAGCTTGCCTGGGCATATGGCTATCCTTATCAGAGAATAGACAAAAATGAAGATTTATTACAGATAAAAGAGACATTAGAGAAACAAGGTCCCTGTATTTGTGAAATCATGGCGGATATAGAACAGAAGTTTGAACCGAAATGCGCCAGCAGACGTTTAGAGGACGGAACCATGGTGTCTGCGCCCCTTGAAGATTTAGCTCCATTTCTTTCCCGGGAGGAATTAGAGCGTCAAATGCGGATTCCTCTGTGGGAGGAAAGGAGATAACGGTAAGGATGGATTGGAATTTTTATAAAGGAAAACGAATTTTAATCACGGGAAATACCGGCTTTAAAGGAAGCTGGATGAGCAGACTGCTGTTGGAACTGGGGGCGGATGTGACGGGATATGCGTTGGAGCCCCCCACGGAGCCTTCCATGTTTCGAATTTGCGGCGTAGAGAAAGAGATGGAAACGGTAACGGGGGATATCCGGGATTTAGAGACGCTGCAGCGGACGGTAAAGGAAGTAAAACCGGAGCTTATGATTCATATGGCAGCGCAGCCTATTGTAAGGGAAAGCTATCAAAATCCGGTATATACCTATGAGGTTAATGTGATGGGAACGGTTCATGTATTAGAGTGCATCAGAACCAATGAATGTATTCGTTCCTTCCTGAATGTCACTACAGACAAGGTGTACCAGAACCGTGAATGGGAGTGGGGCTATCGTGAGAACGAAAGGCTGAACGGATACGATCCCTATTCTAATTCGAAATCCTGCTCGGAGTTAGTGACAGATTCTTACCGCCGCTCCTTTTTCGGAACAGAGGAAGAGCGTGAAGTTTCCATTTCCACGGCGAGAGCCGGGAATGTCATAGGAGGCGGAGATTTTGCGGCAGACCGGATTGTGCCGGATTGTGTTCGTGCCGCAATGGCGGGAAAAATCATTGAGGTGAGAAATCCCAATTCCGTCCGCCCGTACCAGCATGTGTTAGAGCCGGTGGCGGTCTATCTGATGATTTTACAGAAACAGTGGGAAAATCCTGCTCTGGCAGGAAGTTATAATGTGGGACCGGATGAAAAAGACTGTTTCACTACCGGGCGCCTTGCAGAAGAATTCTGCAGGGAATGGAATGCGTGTACAGGAGAGGAGATTTCATGGGGCAGCGTGCAAAAAGACGGGCCTCATGAGGCAAATTATCTGAAACTGGATTGTTCTAAGCTAAAGCATACCTTTGGGTGGAAACCTGCCTGGAATGTGGAAGAAGCGCTGAGAAAAACGGTGGAATGGTATGCCTGTTATCACAACGGCGGAGATATTGCCGCATGTACGGCGGGGCAGATAGAAGAGTTTTTGAAACTGTTTTAGTGAATGGAAAAGAAAAGCATGACAAAGAAGGTTGTAATTACCGGACCTACCGGAGCTGTGGGGATGGCGTTGATACAAAAATGTATAGACAATGAGACGGAAGTTTTGGCTCTCTGCCACAGGGGGTCTAAGAGAATATCAAATATTCCAAAAAGTCCTTATGTGACGGTAAGAGAAGTGGAATTGTCAGAATTGCAGCAGTTAAGTCCCGTAAAGGGAGAAACGTATGATGTTTTCTTTCATTTTGGCTGGATGGGAACGACCGGAGAAGCCCGGAATGATATGCAGCTACAGTGTAAAAATATTGAATATACCATAGCAGCAGTGGAGCTGGCAGAACGTTTTGGCTGCCATACTTTTATCGGAGCAGGTTCCCAGGCGGAGTACGGAAGAACAGAGGGAAAACTGACTCCGAAGGCACCGGTTTTTCCCGAAAACGGTTACGGCATGGCAAAACTCTGTGCAGGGCAGATGAGCAGGGCGGTATGCGAAAAATATGGGATAAGACATATCTGGGTGAGAATATTGAGCATCTATGGTCCCTTTGACGGTGAGAATACGATGATTACCGGTACCATAAAAAAACTGCTTTCCGGTCAGCACGCCGGATTTACACCGGGGGAACAGCAGTGGGATTACCTTTACAGCGGGGATGCGGCAGAAGCATTATGGCGTCTGGCAGAAAAGGGAATTGCGGGGAAAATCTATGTCCTTGGCAGCGGACAGAAAAGGGCGTTAAAAGAGTATATCAGGGAATTGCACCGGGCGGCAGCGGAAGTGACAGCAGAAGTAGGAACTCTTGGTATGGGAGAGCTTCCCTATGCGCCCAGGCAGGTGATGAGTCTGTGCGCTGATATCAGCGATTTGACGGAGGATACAGGCTTTTTGCCGCAGATTTCCTTTGAGGAGGGAATACGAAAGACGATTGACAGCGTCAGGAGACAGGGCGGTTTGCCTGATTAGCAGTGGGACGAGATACAAGGGCATTTTCACAAACATTGACGGTATTTTGGATAAGGAGTATAATATAACAGTAAAATTTCGAGAAAAACCCGGAAATATTTAGAAAGACAGATTGGAAAAACATTTATGAAAAAAATTAGTATAGTCATTCCTTGTTTCAACGAGGTGGAAAATGTGGAGCTGATGAGTTTTGCGGTGAAAAATGTTCTTGATGAAACGCTGCCGGAATATGACTATGAGATTTTATTTATTGATAATTGCTCTACGGACGGGACGAGAGAAAAACTAGAAGGAGTCTGTGCGAAGGATAAGAGGGTAAAGGCAATTTTTAATGTGACTAATTTTGGACAGTTCAATTCTCCCTTTTATGCGATGTGTCAGTCCACAGGGGACTGTACCATCTGTATGTGCTGTGATTTTCAGGACCCGGTGGAGCTGATTCCCACTTTTGTTCATGAGTGGGAGAAGGGGCATAAGATTGTCAGTGGTATTAAGACAAGCAGTAAAGAGAATCGTTTTATTTACTTCTTAAGAACCATGTATTATAAGGTGATTAAAAATATGTCCACCACAGAGATGATTGAACATTTTACCGGATTCGGTCTTTATGACAAATCCTTTATTGCGATTCTGCGCCAGTTAGACGACCCCATTCCCTTTATCCGTGGAATTGTGGCGGAGTACGGGCATGGATTTAACAGAGTGGAAGTGGAGTATGAGCAGCCGAAACGGCGTGCCGGAAAGACCCATAACAATTTTTACAGTCTCTATGATGCGGCAATGCTGAGCTTTACTTCTTATACGAAGGTGGGACTGCGTCTGGCTACATTTTTAGGATTTGGAGCGGCTGCAGTTAGTTTATTTATTGCACTGTTTTATTTGATTTATAAGCTGACACACTGGTATACGTTTCAGGCGGGAAATGCACCGATGGTTATCGGCATCTTTCTCCTGGGTTCTTTACAGTTGTTTTTTATCGGACTGCTGGGAGAGTATATTTTAAATATCAATACCCGTGTGATTCACCGTCCGCTGGTGGTGGAGGAAAAACGTCTGAATTTTGAAGAGGAACCGGAGAAAAGTCAGGAAAAGGAGCAGCAGGTGTCTGCAGAGAAGGATGAACAAACATGAAAAAAGTAATCACGTACGGGTCGTTTGACTTGTTCCATGAGGGACACTACAATTTATTGAAACGGGCGAAGGCTTTGGGCGATTACCTGATTGTGGGTGTGACTACGGAGCAGTATGACGAGTCCCGGGGAAAACTTAATATTGTGGATTCTCTGGATAAAAGAATTGAGAATGTAAGACAGAGTGGTTTTGCAGATGAGATTATTGTGGAGGACCATCCGGGGCAGAAGGTAGAGGATGTCCAGAAATATGGAATTGATATTTTTACGGTGGGCTCTGACTGGATAGGTGCTTTTGAGTATATGAAGGACTTTTGCGAAGTAGTATATTTAGAGCGCACCAAAAACATTTCCTCTACCATGGTGCGGAATCAGGGGCATCCCATCATTCGTATCGGAGTCATTGGAACAGGGCGTATTGCAGTACGGTTTGTGCCGGAGGCAAAATACGTCAGCGGTGTGATTGTAAATAGTGTCTATAATCCCAACATAGACAGTGCAAAGGATTTTGGAAGTAAGTTTGAACTGGATATAGCCACAGACAATTTGGAGGAGTTTTTCGATGTGGTAGATGCGGTTTATATTGCCTCACCCCATGAGACCCATTACGATTATGCAAAAATGTCAT
>JAGAIK010000113.1 GCA_017626625.1 Roseburia sp. | reverse complement strand
GGGAGATAACCTTATCGTGGACCAGTTTTTTGCCGATTCACCGTAGGAGGAACAGGAGGTGCTAACCGACTTTTTTACCTATTTAGATCATTTACAGACAATCATAACCTTCAATGGCATCGGCTTCGACATCCCCTATTTGAAATCCAAGTGCAGCACTTATGGACTTTGCGAGCCCTTTTCCTCCCACGAATATTTAGATATCTACAAGGTGGTTTCCAGGCTGAAATTTCTGCTTCATCTGCCGAATTTAAAGCAGAAAACCATCGAACAGTTTTTAGGTATCGGCAGGGAGGACACCTACAACGGCGGAGAATTAATTGAAGTCTACCATTCTTATGTCAGGAGCCGCTCCCCGAAAGAGCTGCACCTGTTAAAGCAGCATAATTACGAGGATGTTATTGATATGCCGAACCTGCTCCCTGTCCTCTCCTATGCGAAAATTTTCGAGGGAAATTTTACGGTTGCCTCCCTTACGGCAAATCAATTTACTTCCTATGAGGGGACAACGGAAAAGGAGCTTATTTTTACTTTGAAAAATGATTTGTCTCTTCCGGCTGCTGTTTCCTGCCGTTATGAAGATTTTTATCTGACTGCTGAGGGAGGGGAAACAAGGCTTGTGGTACGGCTTTTTACCGGGGAATTGAAATATTTTTATTCTGATTACAAGAATTATTTTTATCTGCCGAAGGAGGATATGGCAGTGCCGAAGGCTTTGGGTTCCGGGGTGGAAAAGGGGGAGAAGGTGAAGGCTACTGCTTCTACCTGCTATACGAGAAAGACGGCTATTTTTCTGCCGCAGTATGCGCCGATGATGAAGCCTGCTTTTCGGGGGATGTATAAGGATAAGAAGAGTTATTTTGAGTTGTCGGAGGAATTTGTTTTGTCGAAGGAGATGCAGAAGGAGTATCTTAAGCATGTGTTGGGGTATTTGAGGGAGCGGAAGTAGGGGGGTGACCAGGTTCTGCGGATTCGAGGGGCAAAAGAGGGGCTGGATGAAATGTATGAGGCAGATTGCACCATGCAGGCTCTGTTTTTGTTCCGATGTACAGAGATAAGATGTTCTAAGAAATCTGCTGCCGGAGTTATTCGAACAGGGACGTAAACGGTACAAGGGCGCCGTCCATGGCGCCGTTGTACCTCGCCCAGCCATCCGTGGCTGGGCGTTACTGTGTTTCGGGCAGATTTCTAAGAACATCTAATCTCTTCCCATAGTCACAGAAACAGAGCCTGCATGGTGCAATCTGCCGATATACGTTTATGGATGCCCCCTTTTGTCCCTCGAATCCTGGGGTGCTGGCATTTTTGTACTTTTGCTGGCGCATTACCTATTTGCATCTGATTTCCGAAAAAATAGTCCTTCGGAGATGGATATTTTCCATGATTGTCTGCATTTTTCTCCAAAAATTTTCTCCAAAGCAAAGGTAAAATCAGGTTGACAATTAAGAAAAATTGGCTTAGAATTGCTTAGGAAACTAAGGAAGGAGACCGGGTATGATTTCACTTACGAGAAGTGCGGCAAGATATGTAAGCAAGCTGTCTAATAAGCTGCGCAGGAGGCTGGATATGTTTTCTTCGAGGAAGGATTTCAGCGGTTCGCAGGGGAGGACGCTGCATTTTCTGCTTGCCCAGACGGAGGATGTGTTCCAGAAGGATATTGAGGAAGAGTATAGTATACGTCCTTCTACTGCTACTGAGTTGTTAAAGCAGATGGAGAAAAACGGGCTTATTGTGAGAGAGCCGGTTAGTTATGACAATCGGTTAAAAAAGATTGTGGTGACGGAGAAGGCTCTGATGTATAAGCAGCAGGTGGTGGATGACCTGACTGAACTAGAGAAAGCTCTTGTGAAGGGGATTTCTGAAGAGGATTTGGATGTATTTTTTAATGTCATCGAAAAAATGATGGATAACCTGTCTGAATGATGGTTTCAGGAGGTTATCCAAAATTTCCGGTCAATTACTTAGGAAACTAACATAATAGGAGGTAATGATTCAATGAACGAAACGAATAATTTTTCTACGGGGAAGCTTTTTCCCATGATTTTGAAGTATTCTGTTCCGGCAGCTATTTCGCTTTTGATTACGGCTATTTACAACATTGTGGACCGTATGTTTGTCGGAAATTTTAACGGCACTTCCGCTCTGGCAGGTTTGTCTATCTGTTTTCCTCTTTCCTACATGATGATGGCTTTCGGGCTTACCTGCAGTGCGGGCGGCTCCTCGCTGTTCAGTCTGTTTGCCGGAAAAGGCGAGCAGAAAAATATGAACCGTTCCTTTGGTAATGCTCTGCTCTTAGTGGTTGTTTTTGAACTTCTGCTGACTGTGGTTTTGCTTGTATTTGAAAATCCTGTTCTTCGGATATTCGGGGTGACGGAAACGGCATATGATTACGCCTTTGAATATTACAGAATTGTGGCATTGGGATGTCTGTTTCAGGGGCTTACGCAGGTTTTCTGCGACTTTGTGCGCGTCTCTGGAAAGCCTGTTCTTGGTATGTGCGTCACGGGTATCGGCGCTGTGACAAATATTATTCTTGATGCCGTATTTGTGGCTGTCTTAGGCTGGGGGGTCACCGGGGCAGCCTGGGCGACTGTAACAGGACAAATTCTTTCTGCATTGTTCGGTGCATGTCTTGTTTTAAAAGGACATACAAAAGTGCAGATTTCCAAAGAAACATTTTCCTTTGATTTTGAATTATCCAAAAAAATCATATCCTGCGGTTTTGCTTTCTGGATTGCACAAATGGCTATGGGGCTCATCAGC
>JAGAIK010000009.1 GCA_017626625.1 Roseburia sp. | reverse complement strand
TTAATTATCGGCACATATGACGAGGACGGCACGCCGGATGCCATGAATGCGGCGTGGGGCGGTCTTTACGATGCGGATAAGGTGATTCTCTGCCTGAGTGAAGGGCACAAGACCACCGCGAACATTAAGGCAAAAGGCGCTTTTACCGTCAGCTTTGCCGATGCCGCCCATGTGACGGAAGCGGATTATGTGGGAATGGAGTCCGCAAATCAGGTGAAAGACAAGCTGGCAAAGGCAGGCTTACACGCGGTAAAAAGTGAATATGTGGATGCGCCTGTCATTGAGGAGTTTCCGCTGACATTGGAATGCAGCCTGCTTAAGACGACTGAGGACGGGAACATTATCGGTCAGATTATAAATGTAAGCGCGGATGAGAGAATCCTGGACGGAGACGGAAAGATTGATACTTCCCTGCTCGACACCATTTCCTTTGACCCGGTACACAGTGCCTATCACAAGCTGGGGGAAAAGGTGGGAAATGCGTTTTCCGACGGTGCAAAGCTCAAATAATTCCGCGCGTTATAATAACGCCGTAAGTGTGAAGGATAAAGGAGATGGAACGCATGAGTGAACAGAAATATGTGAAGTTGAATAACGGGGTAGATATGCCTATGGCAGGTATCGGAACCTTCCTGTTAAGCCCAGATGAAGCGGAGGCTTCCGTAACCAGCGCGCTGCAGGCGGGCTATCGTCTGATTGACACGGCAAATGCCTATGTGAATGAAAAGGCAGTCGGTCGCGGGATAAAGAAATCCGGCATCGACCGCAAGGAGATTTTCTTAGAAACCAAGCTGTGGCCGTCCTTTTATGAGCAGGCGGACGCAGTGGAAAAGACGTTGGAACGTCTGGACACGGACTATATTGATTTGCTGCTGATTCATCAGCCTGCCGGAAACTACATTGCCGGATATCGGCTGATGGAACAGGCATACAAAGCGGGCAAAGTCAGAGCCATCGGTCTGTCGAATTTTACCCCCGCTCAGATTCAGGAGATTTTAGATGTTTGTGAAGTGAAGCCTGCTATTTTGCAGACGGAGGTGCATCCCTATTCTCAGGAGCAGGAATTAAAGGCATTTCTGGCGCAGGAGGATATGGTTATCCAGGCATGGTATCCCCTGGGTCACGGAGATAAGGCGTTAATCGGGGAACCGGTATTTTCGAAGTTGGCTGAAAAGTATGGAAAGAGCAACGCCCAGATTATCCTGCGCTGGCATATTCAGGCGGGGAACGTGGTGATTCCCGGCTCCAAAAATCCGGAGCATATCCGTGCCAATTTTGATTTGTTTGATTTCAGTCTGGATGATACAGAAATGGCGGAAATCGCAGCGCTTAATAAAGACAAACGCTACTATACAAGCACACCGCAGATGTTGAAATCGTATGCGGAAATGGTACCGCCTGTGGATGAGCAAAAATAAGAATGGAGGAAACGTTATAGAATTATAGACAGGATGGCAAACCATTTGTGAAAAATAGTCTGTTGCATTAGAAATGTATGCTGTAAATTTACCATGAAATAAGTTGAATGATTTGCAGTAAATGTGTATAATATAATTACCACAAAGCAATGCAGATTATTCATGGAATAAGGAGGAACTGATATGCCCAATATTAAGCCTATTTCAGATTTGAGAAATTATACAGCAGTTATAAATGAGGTCGCATATGGCAACAGAGTTTATTTAACCCGCAACGGACATGGACAGTGCGCTATCATAGATATGAAAGAATTAGATGAGCTTGATAAACAGAAAGCCCTTTATCAGCTTATGAGCAAATTAAATGAGGCGGAAATCTCCATCCATGAAGAAGGAACGGTATCCGCTGATGAACTGGAAGCTGAATTGGGGGTATAGGTTTGAAAAAACTCGAATATTCGCAAATTGTAAGGCGCAAGCTAAAAGCATTGAGAGTGCGGCTGACAGATGAATTTGGTTCGGAGGCGGCAGGAAAAGCATTGAAGCGGATTACAGATGCAGCAAGAGGGCTTGAAGATTTTGCAGAAAAAGGGATTGCTGTATCTTCGATGTATGATATTGACTGTGATTACAGATACCTTTATGTAGGACATAATTACTTGTTTTATAGAATAGAGAAGGACAGGATTATCATTGTTGAAATGTTCGATGACAGGGAAGATTTTATGTATAAACTGTTTGGTATCAGCTCAATATCTCAGGAGTCCCTTGATTATTGGGATGAATAACAAGAAATGAAAACAGACGTATGATGTCTGATAAACTATCACAGTTAGGAAATAAAACACATGTATCAGGTTGAGAAGATGGACAAACGGCTTCTAGGACAGCAGATAGAAGATGAACTGATGAATTATATCCTGCAGGAGCCGGTGGAGATTGGAAATAAGATTCCAAATGAATTTGAACTGGCAGAGATGTTCGGCGTGGGCCGCAGCACCATCCGGGAGGCGGTGAAGGGGCTGGTTTCCAAGGGGATACTGGAGGTCCGGAGAGGCTCCGGAACTTATGTGGTTAGCACCAGTTCGGCAGAAGACGACCCGCTCGGACTGTCAAAACTGCAGGATAAATATAAGCTGGCGCTGGAGCTTTTTGAGGTGCGGCTGATGTTAGAGCCGGAAATTGCAGCTCAGGCGGCGGAATATGCAGATGAAAAGGATTTAGAGCAGCTCATACAGCTCTGTGATGAGACGGAGAGCCTGTATCTGAACGGAAAAAATCACATTCCGAAAGACATTGAATTTCATACCTGTATCGCCAGATGCAGCAAGAACAGGGTGGTGGAGACTCTGGTGCCGACGATTAATACAGCGGTTATGACTTTCGCAAATCTGACGCACCGGACGCTGATGCGGGAAACGATAGAGACACATCGTGCGATTGTGGAGGCAATCCGCGACCATGATTCGGTGGGGGCAAAGTGTGCGATGGTGATGCACCTGAC
>JAGAIK010000112.1 GCA_017626625.1 Roseburia sp. | reverse complement strand
CCGGAAACAATATCGGAGAAAGCACTGTAAATGGTTTTTCCGCCGGATTTATAATAAGAGCGGATTTTGTAATAATAGGTATTTCCTGTGGTAAGCCCTTCGTCGGTATAACTGGTGGTGTTTCCGTTCTTAATGGTCTTTATCTTTTTGTAGGTTCCCTTCTCCGTGCCGCAGCGGTAAATCGCATAACCGTCCACGTATTTGCCGGAGGAAATTTTCACCTTCTGCCACGTCAGTTTTAAACTCTCAGAACCAGAAGCACTGACGGTAAGGCTCGGAGCCCCCGGAGCCGAAGTCACCGCCTTCACTGCGGAATATGCGGATTTCATCAGCGTGCCGTCCGGTAAGGTTCTGGTGCACATAATTTTATAGTAATATTTCTTACCAAAAGCGACGTTTCCGTCCTCAAAGGAATATTCCCCGACACCGTTCTGGCGCACAACGGAACCGATGCTGCTGTAACCGCTCTTTTTCGAATTGGAGCGGTAAATCTCATACGTGTCCTCTCCCGCGTCAGCCGTTGCTTTCCAGGTCAGTTTGATACTGCCATTGGCAGCGGACTCTGCTTTGTCGATGGTGACAGCTAATAACTTCGGTGTGGCGGTAAGAAGGTTGGAGTCTAAGCCTAACACATTTTTCCCTGATTTCTTTACATAAGGAACTACCTTAAAGGTATACTCTACTCCCGGCGTCAGGTTTTTTACCGTGTAGGAGGTTGTTTTGCTCTTACAGGTTTTTACTTTTTTGCTCTGTCCATTCTCTATCCGGTAAACAATATAACCGCTGTTTTGAGAGGGCAGAGTCACCTTCTCCCAGGTCAGCTTCACCGCCGTTGCCCCTGCAGCTTCGCTTTTTACCGTGGTAGCTGTGGGCACTGCCTTCGCGGACACTGCCTCGGAACGCACGCCGTTTAATTTTTTCCCCTTAGAGTTGGTGTAGGCGCATACTTTATAATAATAAGTTTTTCCCACTGCCAGATTCTTATTGGTATAGCTGCGTTTTTCGCTGGCTTTGACAGTGGCAACCGTTTTGTAGCTGCCCTTTAAGCTGGTGGCGCGCAGCACCTTATAGCCGTCTGCCCCGCTCACCTTGCTCCATTTAATGGTCATACTGTTATAGGAAGTATTAGTAACCGTGACCTTAGAAGGCGCTGCAATGGCAGGCGTTGCGGTTACCTGGTTTGAATTGGCTGACCACACCTTTCCGCCATTCACGTTATTGTATGCCCGCACCACATAGGCGTATTTGGTTCCTGCCGTCACACTCTTGTCGGTATAGCTGGTCTTAGAACCGCCCTCCACGGTTTTAATCTCCTTATATTCCGCCTGTCCGCTGGTTTTCCGGTAAACGGCGTAGCCGCTGGCTCCGTTTACTTTCTCCCAGGTCAGTTTGATGGATTTCGGACCTTTTACCTCTGCCTTTAACGTGGTGGCGGAAAGCTCCGGCTGCACTGTGCAGGCATCGGAATATTCCCCGTAAACTCTGCTGCCGTTTACAGTACGGTATGCCCTTACCTTGTAGCTGTATGTATTCCCCGCTGCCACGGTGTTATCGGTATAATTTAATACCCCTGCCTCCACGCTGCCTAATTCCTCATAACTGCCGTTAGCACCCGCGGTAGCACCTACGGTGCGGTAAATCACATAGCCCTCCGCTCCCTCTAAGGCATCCCAACGGACAGATACGCTGTTGTAGGCATTTGCCACAGCCTCCGCTGACGCCACTTTTCCTAATGCCGGAGCTGCGGTAATCTGGGCAAAATTCTCGGATTCTGCATATTTCTCCGCACCTGTCTCATCCTGATACCGGATAAATGCCTTTATGCGGTAGGTATATTTCGTTCCAGTGATAACGGCGCTGCTGTCCTTATAAGTGGTGGTGTTTCCGCCCTCCACATGGGCAAGCTCCGTAAACTCCGTCTCATTCTCCGCCTTGCGGTATACAGTATAGCCCGCTGCGTCCGTCACTGCCCCCCAGGACAACTCTACGGAATTGTAGGTTGTCCCCACAAGAGCCGCGCTTCCCGGCGCTGACGGTGCAACTGCGATGAAATACTCCACATAGATATCCGTGTCTTTCACCGTAAGCTTTAACGCCGTTACGCCTGCCTTTTCACCTTTTACTTTACCGTTAGCGGTGTCTAAGCTGACAATGCCAAGACCGTCTGTGCTCCACTCCGCCTGCGCCTCACTGCCTGCTGCAGACGGGTCTGCATACTCAATCGTGTATTCCGGCAGGGAAATTTCCTCACCGATGGAAATTTCTTTATATTTTGACTGCACGTTCAGGGTAATGCCCTTCGGGGTTTTCTCACCCTTTGTCTCGGTTTCTTCTGTGGTTTCCGTCTCCGTGGCTTCTGTTTCTGTCGTTTCTGTCTCCGTGGAAGCCTCTGTGGTTTCTGTCTCCGTGGAGACCTCCGTCGATTCTGCTCCGCCAGAGCCTCCGGTGGTTTCTGTTCCCGGCTCTGTCCCCTCCCCGGCGGTTTCTGTCTCCGTGGAAGTCTCTGTGCCGTCCTCCGCTTCTATCTCAGAAGAATCTGCTTCTCCCGCTGGTGTTTCTGTTCCGGAAACTGCTTCTGTCCCCGCAGATGTTATTCCCCCGGAAGTTTCTTCTCCTGCGTTTTCCTCTGACGTATCTTTTGTATTTTCTGTGCTTTTTCCAACGGAAGCTGT
>JAGAIK010000111.1 GCA_017626625.1 Roseburia sp. | reverse complement strand
GGACAGAACCTCTGCAGTATGCCTCCGGCACTTCGACCCTGGCAATTATCTCCTGGTTTTTCCCATAAAAAAGAATGCTGCAATCATCCTCTTTTTCCCCTTCAAAGGTGAAAATTGCCGCATCGCCTTTCCTCACTAACCCAAATTCTTCGTAGTTTCCTTCTTTTATCTTATAGTCCATACCATCCTGCCACCTTTTTTGCTAGTCGTTTTCCCTCTTTTTTCATTATACCCTAAATCCCCCACTTTTGTATAGTTTTTTAGCAAGATGTTTCCATTTTTCCCTGTTCAATCCTGTTTTTCTATGTTATGATAAAGCCAGAATACAGAAAGGAGATACTTCCATGGCAGAAAACAACCAGAAAAATGATGATTCTGATATCTTAGTAACCTTAGACCTTGACGACGGCACACAGGTAGAGTGCGAAATCCTCACCATTTTCACGGTAGACGAGCAGGATTACATCGCACTGCTGCCCTTAGACGATAAAGGAGAGCCCAACGAGGACGGGGAGGTATTTATCTACCGCTACCACGAGGACGAGGACGGCAATCCTTCCTTAGACAATATCGAAAATGACGAGGAATACGAAGCTGTGGCGGACCGTTTTGACGAACTGTTAGACGAGGCGGAGTTTGAGGATATGGAGGACTAACTCTGCGCTTCTTTGATAAAACGCGAGATTTCTGCATCTTTATTGTTCAGTTTTTTGACTGCAAAAAGGTGCAGATTTTTTTTCGCCCGGGTCATGCCCACATAAAACATCCGGCGTTCTTCCTCGATTTCCGGCTCCAACACCGCCTTTTTGTAGGGCATGACTCCCTCATTGACGTCTATCAGGTAAACATTTTCGTATTCTAAGCCTTTGGCGCTGTGGAGAGTAGCAAGGGCAACGCTCTCCCGGTTTTCATTCTGCATACGGTACATTTCCTGCAATTCTTTCGTATAAGAATCAATGTGAGCAAACCAACTGTCATAGTCTTTGTGGTCTTTCGCGCTTGCCTGCAGCTCCTCTATCACGTCATACAAATCCTCTGCCTTGATTCTCCGGTAGTCTGCGTATTCCGCCAGAAATTCATCATAACCGATGGCTTTCCTGATATAATTGATTGCCGCATAGGGGCTGAGGCGCTCTAACACCTTGATGTCATGCTGTAACTGCCCGATTCTTTTTGCCACCCAGGGCTGTTCCTCGTAATACCACTCCCAGACATCAAAGGCAACGGTGGGTTCATCTAAGGAATCCCTGCTGATATAACGCTTCGGACGATTCATAATCTGTAAAAAATCCCGCCGCTCCCGGCTTCCCATGGCAATGCGGATATAGGCAAATAAATCCTTGGCAATCCAGTGCTCGTAAAGGTTTGGGATGCTGTCCTTCGTCCGGAAGGGGATATTGTACGCTAACAACTGCTCCATCAGAAGCCTGGGCTGAAGATTCGTGCGGAACAGTATGGCAAAATCCTCGTAGTGCGCCCCATGTTCCACTGCCTCCTGGATATCCCAGATGATTCTGGCATTTTCCTCCCGCTGTCCCTCAAACAGCAGAAACTCTACCTCTGCGCCGCTGCCGCCGCCTGCCTTTATCTTTTTTTCAAAACGTTCTTTATTGTAGCTGATAACATTCCCCGCCGCCCCCACAATCTGCTCCGTGGAACGGTAATTGGTGTCAAGCAGCACCGTCTCTGCCCCTTTAAAATCCTCCTTGAAATGCAGCATAATCTCCGGTTTTGCTCCCCGGAAACGGTAGATGGACTGGTCATCATCCCCCACGGCAAAAAGGTTCTGCCGCTCCCCCGCTAACATCTTTACAATATCGTACTGGATTTTATTGATATCCTGAAACTCGTCTATCAATATGTACTGGTATTTGTTCTGCCACGCCCCTAAGATATCCTTCCTCTCTGTAAACAGCTCTTTGGTATACACCAGCATGTCGTCAAAGTCTAAGAGTTTATGGCGGTACAGGTATTCCTGATACTCGTTGAAAATCCGGCGGAATACCGTCTCGGCACAGTTTTTGGAGTAATAGTTTGCAATGGCAATCCCGGCATTTTTCACCATACCGATTTCTCCTAACAGGGAGGTGATAAATTCGTTTTCGTCCTCATAGTCTAAATGGCATTTGGCAATGATTTCCCGGAGACACTGGTATCTCGCCTCTTCCTTGATGATATTTTCCGCACTGTAGTGGTAGGCGTGCTTTAATATCATAAAAAAGACCGCATGAAAGGTCCCGAAAGTCACCGGACAGTCTTTTCCTATCCTGCGCCGGAAACGCTGCTTCATTTCCATGGCTGCCGCCCTGGTAAAGGTGATGACTAAAATATTGGAAGGGGAAATCTGACATTCTTCTATAAGAAAGCGGGTCCGCTCTGTAATCACCAGAGTTTTCCCGCTCCCGGGGCCGGCTAAGACTAACATCGGCCCCGTTTTGTGCCGGATGGCACGCTCCTGAGATGGGTTTAAGTTCATAGTTACCTCTTATTTTATGCCTCTAACAGTTCAATTCCTTTTTTGATGCGGGCAATGCTCTCTGCTTTGCCGAGAACCTCCATCAGCTCCGTGGCTCCTCCCGGAGTCATCTGTTTGCCGGAAACCGCGGTACGGATCGGCCACATCACATAACCGTTTTTCACGCCTTTTTCTTCCACGTATTTTAAGAGCATGGCGTAAAGGGCATCGTTGCTGAAATCCTCCTGCGCCTCAAGCAGCGGCAATACGTCCTTTAATACCTGAAGGGAGGTTTCTGCGTTGGTTTTCATTTTCTTATGGGTGTACATGGCAATATCGTATTCCGGTAAGGTCTCAAAGAAATCAATGTGCTCCGCAATATCCGGAAATACTTCGATACGTGTCTTTACCATGGCGGCGATTTTCCTTAAATCTAAGTCCTTTTTGATGGTTTCCTTTAAATAAGGCTCTGCCATCTCATAGAAAGCATCAAAATCCATGGCTTTGATGTATTCGCCGTTCATCCACTTTAATTTGGTATAGTCAAAGACTGCCGGAGATTTGCTGATTCTGTGGTAATCAAATTCTTTGATTAACTCGTCCAACGTGAAAATCTCCCGGTTGTCCTCCGGGCTCCAGCCCAAAAGCGCAATGTAGTTTACCACTGCCTCGGTCAAAAAGCCCTGCTCAATTAAATCCTCGAAGGAGGAATGTCCGCTTCTCTTCGAGAGTTTCTTGTGGTTTTCGTCCGTAATCAGCGGTAAATGAATGTATACCGGGGACTGCCAGCCAAAGGCATCGTAAAGTCTCTGGTATTTCGGGGAGGAAGAAAGGTACTCGTTTCCTCTCACCACATGAGTGATGTTCATGGTATGGTCGTCCACTACGTTGGCAAAATTGTAGGTGGGGTAGCCGTCGGATTTGATGAGAATCATATCGTCTAACTCGGCATTTTCCACGGTGATATCTCCGTAAAGCTCGTCATGGAAGGTGGTGGTTCCTTCGTTCGGGATATTCTGACGGATAACGAAAGGCTTGCCTGCGGTGAGGTTGGCTTCCACTTCCTCTTTGCTTAAATGAAGGCAGTGTTTGTCGTAGAGCATAATTTCCTTGCCCTCCACCACCTCTGTTTTGAGGCTTTCTAAGCGTTCTTTATCACAGAAACAGTAATATGCCTCGCCTTTTTCCACCAGCTCTTTGGCATATTTCATGTAGATTCCTGTTTTCATACGCT
>JAGAIK010000110.1 GCA_017626625.1 Roseburia sp. | reverse complement strand
TCTGTGTGTTATAATTCATTTTAGATACCTCTCTGTTCAATAAGATTTTTTACTAACCGTGCAAAGTCAGTAATCTTATTTTACTCTGAGGTATTTTTTTCTCAACCACCTTCCTTGGAATTCCCTATATTTGAATTATACGGGAAGCTCCTTTTGTAAATAAATATCGTTTCAGGAGTAAAGAGCCTGCCGAAATATCGTAGATACAGGATTTTCTATCATAATTGAAAAAATAAGCCTGTGGTAAAGCACGTACCTCCGATTCTGGTATGCGACATTTCTTTTGTTACATGAAAAGACAAGCCTGTGATAAAACAAATACCACCAGATTTTGTACACAGCGTTCCTTAAATCACCTGAAACGATAAGCCGAGTGTAACGCAGAAAACTCAAGAAAATCTCAAGATTCCAGAATTATTTTTTAGAGAAACTTCGGAGCGGTAAAGGGGGCAGTCGATAACTGATATTGGCAGATTGCACAAAGCGGGGGCTGTTTTTGTGACTATGGGAAGAGATTAGATGTTCTTAGAAATCTGTCAGGCAACCAGTAACGCCCAGCCACGGAAGGCTGGGCGAGGTACAACGGCGCCATGGAGGGCGCCCTTGTACCGTTTACGTCCCTTTTCGAAAACTTTTCCACAGATTTCTTAGAACATCGTATCTCTGGACATCGGAACAAAAACAGCCCCCGCTTTGTGCAATTTGCCCTCATATCCTTCTCACCCTCCCACATAAATCCACTTCAGTATTCCTCATAAAACAATTCATCCCATTATATCAAACGCAGCCTCCCCCCGTGCTCCGAAGGACAGATTGCTCAAAGTCAGGGAGCCCCCATGCTTGACACAGAGAATCTGACTACTGTAAAGCCCCATACCCAAATGCCCGGCAGCCTCCTCCGTTTTCCCAAAGGGTTTCGGCCCCCGGCGCAGCAGCTCTTCGGGAAAACCGGGACCGTCATCTGCTACAGACAGCCGGATAAATTCCCCGCGAAGCTCTAATGAAACAGTGATTTCACTTTCGGCAAACCGGGCGGCATTTCCCATAAGATTTTCCGCCACAGTAAAAAATATACCGTCATCCAACCGGGCAGAGCCGCTGCCGGAAACCGTCAGAGAAACAGGAATACCGGGACAGAGCAGATTTGCGGTTTCTTCTAACCTTCGACCAAGCAGGGAAATGGGAACCATTTTTTTCTTCACGGGAATGTCCTCTAAGCGCTGGATATTTCCCATGGTTTCCACATATTGTTCAATCCGCAGGGCATAGTCGGAAAGCCGGGTCAGCGCCTGACCATCGGGAACGCCTTTTTGCAGCAAAGCCACCGTTCCCTTCAGCACAGTGACAGGATTGCGCAAATCATGTGCAAAAGCGGCATTCAAACGTCTGCGCTCTTCCGCCTGCCGCCACAGGGTCCGGTTGTTTGCCAGAAGGGTTTTCCGCATGGTTTCAAAGGCAAGGCAGAGCTGTCCCAGTTCGTCCTCACCGGGAGGCTTAGGAGAGGAAAAGTCAAGGTCGTTGTTGATGATATGTTCGGCGCCGGAGGCTAAAACCGCAAGAGGCTCTTTTAGCTTCATTCGGTAAAACAAAGAGACGGTGAGCAGGATTGCCGTGATAAAAATCAGAATCGGCAGAAGTATCTGGAGGATGTCAATGAAAAAGGCGGCGCGGAGCGCTTCCTCCGATGGCGGAATGCCGTAGGAAACAGCGGGAGAAGTGCTGCCTAAGACATAACTGATGCTCATTTCTGCGGGGCAGATGAAATTTCTTAAAGCGAGCAGTCCGAAATAAACCAGAAGGGACAGCGCTGTGGAGAGAAACAGGCAGAGAAAAATCATGGAAAACAGTGCTGTTTTTAAACTCATCTTATTTATCCAACCCATTTGTAACCCACCCCCCAGACCGTTTCAATATAGCTGCGGAGCGACAGCAGGGAAAATTTTGCACGTATTTTCCGGATATGCTCCATGACAGTATCACTGTTTCCGTTTCCGTCAATGCCCCAGACCGCTTCGTAAATCTGTTCCCGGTCAAAAACCTGCCCGGGATGGAGGGACAACAGCTCTACAATATCAAATTCACGCCGGGACAGGGAGACGGGGGTTTCCTTTATTTTTACTGTCCGGGCGGTATAGTCAAGGGAAAGTTCGCCGAAAAAGCGCACAGCCGCCGTATTCTGCCGCCGCTGTTCCCTGCGCAGATGAGCGGCAATCCTTGCCCCCAACTCGTCTAAATCAAAAGGTTTTACGATATAGTCATCCGCACCTGCACGAAAACCGTAGATTTTATCGGCGGATTCAATCCGGGCAGTGAGAAAGAGGATGGGGCAGGTGAGGTATTCCCGTACCTGTCTGCACACCTCAAAGCCGTCTGCTTCCGGCATATTGACGTCCAGTAAAATTAAATCCGGCTGCAGGGCGGCTTTCTCTAAGACTTCCCTGCCGTTTGCGGCGGTTAAGATATCATATTCCGTGGAAAAATAGCTTTTCATCATATCCACAATGCCGGGTTCGTCATCGGCTATTAAAATTTTGTAACGCAAGGTAAATGTCTCCGTTCTTTTTATGGTTTTGGCAAAGTCAATCGTTTTCTCTGCCACATAATCATATTATAAAATAAATCTCAAGAAAATCTCAAGATTTCCACGGGTTTTGCATAGGTTCCGATTCATAAATTGATTTCTCAGGCATACAATGTAAAAACAAGTATGGCAGGGGAATTTTTTTGAAAAGCTATATAGAGGAAAGAGCGATGGAAATCGCCAGATATATCATTGACAATAATACTACCGTGCGCCAGGCGGTGAAGCATTTTGGGATTAGCAAAAGTACGGTACATGCGGAAGTAACAAAACAGAACGGTTCTTCTGGGCGATAGAATAGCTTGTCAACCCCTTTACCGACAGGCACTTGCTTTGCAAGTGGGGGGTTACAAGCGGAAGTATATTACAACAATACACCGAATCATAGGAAAAGGGAATGTTTCAATTTATTTTATTGGAACATTCCCTTGATTATTATTTTTGGTTTTCAAGTGTTCTGCTAAGCTATAAATTATTTCAATATCTTTTTCTGTCAATCCAGATATATCTATGGTAGAAGTCTTTTCAACCCCAAGCAAATAGTCGGTTGAAACGGAAAATAAATTTGCTAACTCGACAATATACTGCGTTGACGGAACGGAAATACCCATTTCCCAAGCATTCACACTAGAGCGAGTGATGTTTAGTCTTTTTGCTAAATCTGTTTGTGTCATTTGTTTTTGTTCTCTTAGGAATTTGACTTTTTCTGCAATCATTTTTTCACCTCAAATATAAAGTAAAATAAATACAAAGATATTGCATTATCACAAAGATGTTTTAAATTGACACAGACGCTGTGAAATGCTAATATTGGATGTGATGAAATTTTACATTATCCAAATGGAGAAGAAAGAGGTAATAGTTATGAAGCGAAAATTGGCAACATTATTAACCCTTGCTCTCACGGTTACAGTGTTTGGGAGCTGTGGGAACGCATCGGCTGACTTACCGGAAAGCACAGAAACAGTAGCAACCGTTGCAGAAGCAGAGCCCACCGCAACGCCCGAAGAACCCACCGAAGC
>JAGAIK010000109.1 GCA_017626625.1 Roseburia sp. | reverse complement strand
GAAGATTGTCTACAGCCCGCTGCATGGAACCGGAAATATCCCGGTACGCCGTGTGTTAAAGGAGCTTGGTTTCCAGAATGTTTACGTGGTGCCGGAGCAGGAGCTTCCGGACGGAGAGTTCCCCACCGTCAGCTATCCGAACCCGGAGGCGGCAGAAGCCTTTGAGTTAGGACTTGCCTTAGGCAAAAAGGTAGATGCGGATTTGATTCTTGCCACAGACCCGGATGCAGACCGTCTCGGCGTTTACGTAAAGGATTCCAAAACCGGGGAATACCACAGCCTGACCGGAAATATGTCCGGCTGCCTGATTGGAGACTATGTGATTGGACAGAGAAAAGAGCTCTTCGGCCTGCCGGAGGACGGCGCATTTATCCGTTCTATCGTTTCCACGAATATGGCGGACGCCATTGCGGAATACTATGGCATTGAACTGGTGGAGGTGCTCACCGGATTTAAGTTTATCGGACAGAAGATTTTAGAGTTCGAAAAGACCGGAAAAGGAACTTACCTGTTCGGTATGGAGGAAAGCTACGGCTGTCTGACCGGAACTTATGCAAGGGACAAGGACGCTATCGTAGCTTCCATGACCTTATGCGAGGCAGCGGCTTACTATAAGACAAAAGGTATGACTCTCTGGGATGCAATGCTTGCCATGTATGAGAAATACGGCTATTACAAGGACGATGTAACTTCCATCACCTTAAAGGGTATTGAGGGACTGGCAAAAATCCAGGAGATTATGAATACCTTAAGAGAGAACGCACCGGCAGAAATCGGCGCATACAAAGTGACAGCAGTCCGTGATTACAAGAAAGACACCATCACAGATGTGGCAACCGGAGCAGTGAAGCCTACCGGGCTTCCAACCTCTAACGTACTTTACTATGAGATGAACGACGGGGCATGGGTCTGCGTCAGACCTTCCGGCACAGAGCCGAAGGTAAAATTCTATCTCGGCGTAAAAGGCACGTCTTTAGAGGACGCAGAGCAGAAATCCAAAGACTTGTCTGCGGCTGTTCATGCCATGATTGACAAGATGTTATAAGATTTGTTCCGGATAGCAGCCGAAAGAAAGAAAAATCCCCTAAAAATGGGGATTTTTCTTGACAAAGGAGACAAAAACAAGTATAAATAATGAAGTAGGTTTATTGACGAACCAAATTCAAATTTATTGTGAAAATCCAGAGGAGGAATTTTTAACATGAACAAAGCAGAATTAGTTGCAGCTATGGCTGAAAAAACTGAGTTAAGCAAAAAAGACGCAGAGGCAGCATTAAAAGCTTTCACAGATGTTGTTGCTGAGGAATTAAAAAAAGGTGAGAAAATCCAGTTAGTAGGCTTTGGTACATTCGAAGTAGCTGAGAGAGCAGAGAGAACCGGAAGAAACCCACAGAGCGGTAAAGAGATGGTTATCCCGGCATCTAAAGCTCCTAAATTCAAAGCAGGTAAAGCATTAAAGGATATGATTAACGCATAGTTTTCATGGAGTTGTCAGAGCGGATTTCGTCTAACGAGGTCCGCTCTTTCTATATTGCGCCGATGCCCCGGCGGTATGCTGTAAGCGCTGCACAGTCGGCGGGGCGGGCAGGCAGAATATGCTCCGGTTTTATATATATGCAGAAACAGGAAGAGGCATGACAAGATGAGATTAGACAAATTTTTAAAGGTATCCCGGCTGATTAAGCGCCGCACCGTGGCGAACGAGGCGTGTGACGCGGGACGTGTGACGGTAAACGGCAAACCGGCGAAGGCGTCTGCTAATGTGAAGGTGGGCGATATCATTGAGATTGCCTTCGGCACAAAGACGGTAAAGGTGCGGGTGTTAGATATTCAGGACACCACGAAAAAGGACGAGGCAAAAGATTTATTCGAATATATAGCATAAATGGAATACCCTCCTAATATATTTTAAAATAGTACGAAGAGAAGCTTTCGTACGAAAGAACGACAGGAGGGTATCAGAATGGATGAGAGAAACAGCAGTGTAGCAAAATCCCACAAAGTGCTTTTGGTGAACCGCAGCAGCGGCGCTTTTTCCGGCGTGGTGGACGTACTGTCCTTTGATGTGGCGGAAATCCTCTTAGAGACGGAAATGGGAATGCTTCTGATAAAAGGACATGACCTTCATGTAAACAGACTGAGCTTAGAGAAGGGCGAGATTGATATTGAAGGCAGGATTGACAGCTTAACCTATTCCGAGGTGAAGAATGCAGGGAAACAGGCGGAGTCTTTCTTAGGAAGGTTGTTTAAATAATGAGTGTCAGCGAGACCATTGGACAGGAGGCGGCATTCTTAGGAACTTCCATACTGGTAGGGGCGGTGCTGTTTCTGGCATATGATGTGCTGCGGATTTTCCGGCGGATGGTGCCCCATGGAAATCTCTGGATTGGCATAGAGGATTTTTTGTACTGGCTGTTTTGTACGGCGGCGGTCTTCGTGCTGCTTTACCGGGAAAACGACGGCATGGTGCGGGGCTTTGCCTTTGGCGGCATTGTCATCGGTATGCTGTTTTATTATGTGACCTTAAGCCGCCTGTTGATTAAGGTAAATGTGTTCCTGTTTGGAAAGCTTGGGAGCATCCTTGGGAAACTATTCGGTACGTTTCTGGGACCTCCGGTGAAAATCGGAAAGAAATTTTCAGGATTTTTGATAAAACGATTGAAAAAAGTATGGCGAGCGGTTAAAATGGGTTTATGTAAACTATGAGGGAAGGGAGAAGCTTATGACAGGTGCGAGACGTCGGAGAAAAGATAATAATCGTGCGGGAAAACTCTGTATTGGTATCATTGTCGTTGCATTTGTGGCGGTAATGTCCCTTCAGATTACCCAGATTTACCAGAAGGATAAGACCTATCAGGAGAAACAGGCAGCTTTAGAGCAGCAGTTAGAGGAGGAACAGAAGAGGGCGGAAGAGTTAGAGGATTACGAAGCCTATACCAAGTCCCAGCAGTATGTGGAAGATACGGCAAAGAGTAAACTGGGGCTTGCCTATGACGATGAGATTATCTTTAAGGAAACAAAGTAAGTGATACGGCGCCGATGAGAGCTTCTGTCGGTGAAATGAGGAAAATGAAGAGAAGTACATATGACAATCAAATATTAAAAACGGCAGTGAACATGGCATGGCCGTCCATTCTGGAGTCTTTCTTTGTCGCTTTTGCGGGATTGGTGGACTCCTTTATGGTGAGCAGCATTGGCGCAGAGGCGGTGGCAGCCGTTGGTTTGACGACCCAGCCCAAATTTATGGGTATGGCGTTTTTTATTGCAACAAACGTGGCGCTTTCTGCACTGGTGGCAAGGCGGAAAGGCGAGGAAAACCGGGACAGGGCGAATGTGCTGCTGCTGACGGCGCTTTGCATGGTCTTTGTGGCGACGCTGGTCATCAGCACCGCCTTTGTGGCGGGGGCGGACTGGATTATCGAGCTCTGCGGTTCCACAGCGGACACCCATGAAGCGGCGGTGGTGTATTTCCGCATTATTATGGGCGG
>JAGAIK010000108.1 GCA_017626625.1 Roseburia sp. | reverse complement strand
TAATCGGGATTGTATTCAAAAAAGCGGTGTTTCTTTTCCGGCAGATTGACAGGCGGCTCCGGTGCATGTTCTGTTTTTGAAATCTTCCACATTTTTTGAGTGGGAAGCAATCGGCTGGAAGCTGTAAAAAGAATCAGAGGCGTTCTTGACATCTGTGTGCTTCTCTGTTAAAATGAATAATGCAAGATAACGATGTTATGTTGTAAACGGGAGGTTTTTAATGTCGGAAGATAAGGCAACAAGGGAAAAACTGCTTGCGTGCGCCAAAGAGGAATTTTTGGAAAAGGGCTATATGAAAGCCTCTCTGCGAAGTATATGCAAAAAGGCAAATGTGACGACAGGTGCACTGTATTTTTTCTTTGAAAACAAAGAGGATTTGCTTTCGGCGCTGGTAGATGAGACACTACAGGGATTAATGGAGCAGATTTCTTCACATCTGTCCATGGAAATTGATACGGATGCACAGACAGCGATGGCGGGAGATGCTTCAGAAGATATCCGTGCTGCGAAAGAGATTTTACACTATCTTTATCAGCATTACGATGTGGTGTTGATTTTACTGACCAAAAGTCAGGGAAGCGCATACGAAAATATCGTTGACCGCTTTGTGGAGGTTTTTGAAAAACACTATGATATACTGATAGAGCAGATTCATGAAAAAACAGGCATTCCCTGTCCAGACAAATATTTCCGGCACTGGATGGCTCATATGCAGATAGACGCATTTTCGCATTTGCTCACCCATGTGGAAGATGAGAAAGAGGCAATGAGATATATGGAGCAGATTGTTTCTTATCTTGTTGCCGGTTGGGCAGGAACACTGTCTGGTGACAGATAAAATAAGAAAACAGGAAAGGCTATGTGATGTGGAAACACGTAGCCTTTCTTAAGACAGCCAACATAACGATGTTATGTACTGAAACCGGCATGTGCAATTTTTGACGTGCTGCTATAAATAGGAAAGAAGAATGGAGGAAAAGAGCATGTACCTGGAAGTAAGCAATGTAAAGAAAAGTTATGGAGAAGGCGGCAGTTTTATGGAGGTGCTGAAAGGGGTTTCCGTATCGGTGGAAAAGGGGGCGATGTGTGTCATACAGGGGACGAGTGGTTCCGGAAAATCAACGCTTTTAAATTGTATCGGTGGGTTAGACTTAACTAATTCCGGCTCCATCAAGGTGGATGAAAAAGAAATATGCGGTCTGTCACAGGAAAAACTTTCTGATTACAGGCGTGAAAATCTGGGATTTATTTTTCAGTTTTACAATCTTGTGCCGAATCTTACGGTAAAGGAAAATATTCAGGTGTGTGAATATCTTTCCCCCCATCCATTAAATCTTTCGGAACTGTTAGAGACGCTCGGACTTACGGAGCATCAGAATAAGTTCCCTTCCCAGCTTTCCGGCGGACAGCAGCAGCGCTGTGCCATTGCAAGGGCGCTGATTAAAAATCCCAAGCTGCTTCTTTGTGACGAGCCCACCGGAGCGCTGGATTCTAAGACATCCAGAGATATTTTGATTCTGTTAGAGGAGGTCAACCGAAAATACGGAACAACCATGCTCATTGTCACACACAACAATTCCATTAAAAACATGGTGGATCAGGTCATCTTTTTAAAAGACGGACAGATTAAGAAAAATTATTGCAATGAACAGAAAGTGCCTGCGGCGGAACTGGAGGATTTATAAGATGCAGAAAATATTGAGAAAACGCATTCTTCGGGATTTAAAGGAAAATATGGCACGTTATCTGGCACTTGGGCTGCTGATTGTACTTGGTATGTATATCGTGGTCAGCCTGGTTGCAGCGGCAGATACCATTATTGTAAGAAGCGCTGATGCGGCGAAGGAGCAGGTCGTGGAGGATGGGCAGTTTCGCCTTTTTGCCCCGCTTAGCAGCGAAGAACTACGGCAACTGGAAGAAAAAGGGGTTACGGTAGAAACGCATTTCTATCTGGACTATGAAATGGAGGATGCTTCGCTTCTTCGTGTGTCTGCCAATCGGGAAAAAATTGACCAGGCGCAGGCTGATTTTGGAACATTTCCTAAGGAGGATGGAAACATTTTTCTGGAAAAACGTTACTGTGAGGAACATGACATTTCCGTAGGAGATAAGGTTACAATCGATGCCCGCAGCTTTACCGTATGTGGAATTGGTACAACACCGGATTACGAAGCGCCTTACAGGAATTTGTCGGACAGTGCAGTTGACAGCAAACAGTTTGGTACTGCTTTCGTCAGTGAGACGGATTATGAAGCGTTGAGAGCGGAGGAGCAAAGTCTTTGGTCGGAAGAATATGTCTATGCGTACCTGTTAAATAACAGACTGACTGACAAGGAATTAAAGGAAATGTTACAGGATTTCCGCCTGTCGGCAGAGGATGTGGAGGATGTGTATTTTCAGGAATACTGGGACAGAACCGGGGGAAAGCTAGAGGAGTTTAAGGAGGGACTGAACGAGCTTACAGACGGTTCAAAGGACTTGTCTGATGGGCTTTCTACCTTGGAGGAACAGGGAGAAAAGCTGGCAGGAGCCGCGGCTATGCTGGGAGCTGTACCGGCGTTTGGCGAGCTGCAGACCGGAATCACGGGTTATATGGACGGTGTATCGGATGCGGCAGAGGGCAGTAAAAAGCTTGCGGAAGGAATTTCTGAATTTAGTGAGGAGACAGAGAAGTGGCTGGATGATAATTTTGATACCGGACTTTCCAAGCTGACACAGTTTCTTGCGGCAGAAGACAATATCCGTATCGGAGCAGCCTCTGATGATGTCATCATTAACAAAATGGCAGGGCTTTTTGCAGGGGTACTGTTGATTGTTTTGTTTGCCTATGTGATTTCTGTCTTTGTGGTACATACCATTGAAAAGGAGTCTGAGGTCATTGGCACACTGTATGCCCTTGGAGTGAAGAGAGGGGAGCTCCTTGCGCATTACTTATTTCTCCCGGTTATCATTACGCTTGTCTCCGGCGTAATAGGAACGGCGATTGGTTACAGCAGTTTCGGCGTCCGCGC
This sequence comes from Roseburia sp., assembly GCA_017626625.1. Classification (GTDB taxonomy): domain Bacteria; phylum Bacillota; class Clostridia; order Lachnospirales; family Lachnospiraceae; genus Roseburia. The sequence goes on along the minus strand of JAGAIK010000108.1, from coordinate 1,061 downwards.
ACAGATGCAGGATGTATACAGCTATTTTTCCGTACCGGAATTTTCTGCCCTGTATGAACCGTATCTGCTTGCTTACGGTATTTTGATGCCTCCTGTTGCAGCAGCGCTTACCAATCTGTTTGTGATTCGCAGAAAATTAAAAAAGCCTGCGCTTTCTTTGATGCGCAGAGAACAAAAGGCTGCAAAGAGCAGACAGATTAAAATAGGGAAAATGGGCTTTGTCCCAACCTTTCAAATCCGGCAGTTTTTACGGGAAATGCGCACGGCATTTACGATATTTTTCGGTATGCTGTTTTCACTGCTGGTATGTATGATTAGTTTAAATTGTTATGCGCTTTGTGAACATGTAAGAGAAGATACCGTGGCAGACACAAAATATGAGTATATGTATACCTATAAATATCCTGAGGAGACCGTACCAAAAGGCGGAGAAGAAGCCTACGGCATAACCTTGAAAAGAGAAGTGCTTGGGTATAATCTGGATGTGACATTGCTTGGGATTCATGACGATAATCCTTATTTTGATGCACCTGTAAGTGGGGGGCAGAGCGATGTGCTCATTTCGGAAGCACTGGCAAGTAAGTTCGGGTTAAAGACAGGAGATGAGCTGGTTCTTAAAGATGAGGAAAATGACAAAAGCTATGTATTTATCGTAAACGGTACGGTGCCCTATTCCGCAGGCATGTTTGCTTTTATGGATATCGACAGTATGCGAAAGCTGATGGGCGAGAAAGAAGACTATTACAATATTGTGTTTGCAAATCGTGTGCTTGATATTGATTCCGGCAGGCTTTATGCAGTCTCTTCCAAAGAGGAAGTGGAAAAGAGCGCCAATGTGTTTGTGGAGCTGATGTGGCCTATGATTATTATGCTTTCTATTGTGTCTGCATTGATTTTCCTTGTGGTGATGTATCTGATGCTGAAAGTCATGGTGGACCGTTCCGCTTCCTCCATTGCCATGCTGAAGGTGTTCGGTTACCGGAAGAAAGAAATCCGAAAGCTGTACCTGAATGGCAATCTGGCAGTGGTGGCAGTCAGCGCACTGGTGGGAATTCCGCTTG
>JAGAIK010000107.1 GCA_017626625.1 Roseburia sp. | reverse complement strand
CGAATGTGTTACAGGATTCTGGAAATGCCAGAACGCATATCAGAAGATTGATTAACCTGTATGATTATCTGAAATGGGGCAAATAAAAAGAGCTTCCTGACTCAAGCACTTGTAAACAAGCACCGTACAGAAAACCCTTTTAAAATAATCGTACCTTTTAGTTACAGCATCTATAAATAGATACCTTACCTGACAGCACATAAATAATTTATGTTTCTACGGAAGTTATTATACAGGAAATGATGCTATTTGTAAATGTAAATTTTTCTTATGTTTCCGTACTTTATTATTTCGCCCTGCCATGTTAAGATATTAAAATACAGAGAGAAAACCAGCTTATCGGAGAAAATCCGGCTGGAAATAAGATAGAACAGGAGAACCACAAATGAGAATCTTAATCACCAATGACGACGGTATCACCGCCGAGGGCATCCGCCGCCTCGCCGCCATGGCAAAGGAGTTTGGCGAAGTATGGGTGGCGGCTCCTGCCTCCCAGTGCAGCGCCATGTCCCACAGCCTGACGGTGCGGGGAAATATAGAGATAAAAAGAACTCCCTTTCCTGTGGAGGGCGTCACGGCGTACAGTGTAGCCGGAACCCCGGCGGACTGCGTGAAGGCTGCGGTACATGAAATCATGCCTGTAAAACCGGATATCGTTTTCTCCGGCATTAACTTCGGTTACAACGCAGGAGCGGATATTCTCTACTCCGGCACGGTAGGAGCCTGCATGGAGGCGCTGCTTCAGGGAGTGCCCGCCATTGCCTATTCCAATGAGCCCAACGGCAATTACGGAGCGCTAGAGGCAAACATTTCGGCTGTCACAGAGAAGCTGCTTGAAGATATGCCCCGGAACAATGAAATCTGGAACATTAACTTTCCGGGCTGCAGCGCAGAGGAATGCCGGGGCATCCGATGGGACTGTGTTCCTTCCAAAACGGCCTTCTATACCGACCATTACCGCAGAACGGATTTAGAGGAAAATCATTTTCTGTTAGAGACGGCGGGCATTCCCGCCATAGAGGCACAGGAGGGGACGGATATTGCGGCACTGTTAGAACATTATATTTCCGTTGAAAAAATAAAAAATGCAATTTTATAGAGGAATGGAGCGTTTTACATGAATAAAACAAAAAGAACACAGGCATTCTTATTATTAGCGGCGGTTGTCCTGCTGTTTCTTTTTTCGGCAGGAATGCCGGGTCAGGAGGTACAGGCGAAACAGGAGACGAAGCAGGTAGATGTAATTTTTACCCATGACACCCATTCTCATCTAAACAGCTTTTCCACGGTAGCGGACGGGGAGAACCAGGTACGGGGAGGATTTGCAAAAATCAAAACCTTAGTGGAGCGTCAGCGGGAAAAGAATCCGGATACCCTGGTGTTAGACGGCGGGGATTTTTCCATGGGAACGTTAGTGTAGACCGTATACGAGACAGAGGCGGCGGAGCTTCGTATGTTAGGAGAAATCGGCTGTGAAGTAACTACGCTTGGAAACCATGAATTTGATTACCGTTCGAAGGGGCTTGCCAATATGTTAAAGACGGCGGCAGCAAGCGGAGATACGGTTCCCGCCATGGTGGTCTGCAATGTGGACTGGGAAGCTATGGAGAAGGAAGGCTTAAATGAGGGGCAGTCGCTGATTGCCGAAGGATTTGAGACTTACGGGGTGAAGGATTATGTGGTACTGCAAAAGGGAGAGGTAAACATTGCGGTGACGGGAGTATTCGGAAAGGATTCTCTCGCCTGTGCACCCACCTGCGAGCTGCTGTTTTCGGACCCGGTGGAGGCGGTGAAAGAGACGGTGGCAAAGATACAGGAATCCGAGGATGTGGATATGATTGTCTGCGTATCCCACAGCGGAACCTGGGAGGACGAGTCAAAATCCGAGGATGAGATTCTGGCAAAAAATGTGCCGGAGCTGGATTTGATTGTCAGCGGACACACCCATACAAAATTAGAGGAGCCCATTGTCCATGGCGATACCTATATTGTCTCTGCAGGGGAATACGGAATGAATATCGGTTCCCTTTCCATGAAGCAAAAGGAAAACGGCAGATGGAGCATGGAGCGCTATGAGCTGTTGGCGGTGGACGAAACCGTGGAGCCGGATACGGGGGCGCAGGAGAAAACAGACCGTTTTTTTGAGGCGGTGGACACCGGATATCTGGCGGATTTCGGCTACACCAGGGAGCAGGTATTAGCAGTCAATGAGGTGGAGTTTTGCGATTTGAGTGCACTGTCCGAAGAACATGAGGAACAAAATTTAGGAAACATTATGTCGGATGCTTATGTCTATGCCGTTACCAATTCACCGGATTTTGACGGCAGAACCGTAGATGTGGCGGTGGTTCCCAGCGGGACGGTGCGGGATACCTATACCACAGGGGATATCACCGTAGAGAGCGTATTTAACTCCTTTTCCCTTGGAATCGGGCGGGACGGCATACCGGGGTATCCGCTGATTAGTGTCTACCTTACGGGAGAAGAGCTAAAGACGGCGGCGGAAATTGACGCATCCATCTCCGATTACATGACCACTGCCCGGCTTTATACTAGCGGACTGCAGTTTTCTTTCAACCCGAAGAGATTGATTTTAAACAAAGTGACGGATGTTTACTTAGTGGCAGAGGACGGCAGCCGGGTGGAGCTTGAAGATGAGAAACTGTACCGTGTGGTGGCGGATTTGTATTCCGGACAGATGTTGTCGGCGGTGACGGATATGTCTTATGGACTGCTGTCATTAGTGCCGAAATATGCGGACGGAACCCCCATCGAGGATTTTGAGGACGTTATTATCATGGAAAACGGCAGGGAGCTGAAGGCGTGGGACGCCATTGCGCGATATATGGCGTCCTTTCCGGATACCGATGGTGACGGAATTGCCAATGTTCCCGCCGCCTATTCCGAAAATCAGGGAAGAAAAGTGGTGGAGGAAAGCGGTAATCTCTTGGATTTGATAAAAAATCCCAACAAATATGCGGTGGTCATCGCAGCAGCCGTGCTTCTTTTCATTTTCCTGGTTGTATTGGTGGTAAGATTAGTGGTAAAATTGGTAAAACGAAAAAACAGGAAAAAGTAAATGCTGCCGATATGGGAGAGTAGAGTATGAGCGCACAGGATAAGACAGAGCAGGTTTTGCGGGATATTCATCTTATGTTTGCCAACAGCGAGGTGTATGCGCCGGATACCAGTAAGGTCATTGTAGAAAAAAAACAGATTATACAGCTTCTCCGTCAGCTCAACGTATGTATTTACGAATTGATGGACGAATACGATTTGACCCAGCGGGGCCGGGATAAATCGGAACGGGAAGCAAAGAAAGCCGGGGAGGCAATCGTAAAGGATGCCAGCCGGAAGGCGGAGGATGTCTATGCCGCATCTGTCATCTATACCGACGAGGCACTCCACCGGGTGCAGGACATCATGCAGGAGGCGATGGATTCGGTCCGTGGGATTTATGAAAAGCTGAATGAGGATATGGCGGCGGAAAAACGCAAGGTTTACCGCAACCAGTCGGAGCTGAAGGGGCATCTGCAGGACCTTGTGGACACAGAGAAATATTTAAAGATTATTGAGGATTCTAATCGTGAATTAGAAAAGGAAAAGCAGCGGG
>JAGAIK010000106.1 GCA_017626625.1 Roseburia sp. | reverse complement strand
GGTATCGGAAGCTGCTCCAATACGGAAAATTCTACCGTTTGGCAAGCCCGTTTGACGGAAATGTTACAGCATGGATGGTGGTGGATAAGGAACAGAAGACGGCTTTAGTGGGATACTACAGAATATTACAGCGTGTAAATGATGCGTATCACAAAATAAAGCTGCAGGGTTTAAATAAAGACTACTGCTATCATGTTACCGTTTTGGACGAGAAGATATACGGAGACGAACTGATGAATATCGGATTAATCGTTTCCGATGCATCATCAGGGGAAAACCATGAGAAGTACGATGGTACAAACGGAGATTTTCAATCAAGAATATATGAGCTGACAGTAGTCTGTGATGCATAACAGATGTTCATGTGATAAAGGGAGGACAGGGTATGCTGGATATTTTGGCAAATGGGATGCAGTATATCATTGATATGGGTGCATCGGTTATGCTTCCGATTGTAATTGCCATCATCTGTATTTGTATGAGAATTAAGGTCGGGAAAGCAGTTCAATCAGGATTGATGATCGGAGTGGGTTTTGTTGGTCTTACACTGTTAATTAACATGATGAGTGATGAACTTGGACCGGCAGCAAAGTCAATGTCAGAGCGGTTCGGTCTGACATTGAGTGTTGTGGATATTGGATGGCCGGGAGCATCGCCTATGGCATGGGCATCAGGTGTCGGCGCAGTCTCCATACCTGTTGCAATTCTTGTGAATGTGGTTATGCTGATGTTCAAAATGACCAAAACAGTGAACATAGATGTATGGAATATTTGGCATATGGCTTTTACGGGAGCAATTGCTTATACGTTGACGGGAAATTTATGGATTGGAATTTTGGGCGTTGCAGTACATGCGGCAATTACTTACAAGCTGGGAGACTTATGGGCACCATATATACAAGAATATTTTGGATTGGAAGGATTGACTGTGCTGCATGGAAGTGGAGCTGTTACGGCTCCGATTGCCTGTGTGATTGATGGTGTTATTGATAAAATTCCACTTATTAGAAAAATTAATATTACGGCGGATACTATACAGGAAAAGGCAGGCATTTTGGGACAGCCTATTGTAATTGGAGGGGTATTGGGTACGGTCGTAGGATTTCTTGCAGGATATGGTGTGCAGGAAGCTCTGCCGCTTGGGATTAAGATGTCAGCAGTCATGGTTTTGATGCCAAAGGTTGTCTCCTGTATTACGGATGGTCTGTTGCCTCTTTCTGAACGTGCAAAGGAAATTTTTGCGAAAAAATCAAAAGACACCGGATTTTATATCGGAATTGATACAGCAGTTCTTTTACAGGATTCTCAGGTAATTACAGCAGGATTGTTATTTATTCCACTTACTTTAGTGATTGCGGTAATAGTACCGGGAAATCGGGTGCTGCCGTTTGGGGATCTTGCGACAATCGGGTTATTTACTGCTGTTGCTGTTGCAGTACATAAAGGAAATCTTTTTCGTATCTTACTTTCGGGAAGCGCCATTATGTATCTGACAATCTGGATTGCGAATGAAACCATTCCGTGGCTGACAAATTTAGCAAAGGCAACGGGGATGATGGACGGAGAAAATTTGATTGCTGCACTTGATCAGGGTGGTTCACCCTTGACATATGTTTTTGCACAGATTTTTGTTAGGGACAATATGACAGGAAGCATTTTGATTATGCTGATTTACGGAATATGTATTGGATACATGATTGTCAGGAAAAAAGGGAAATGCTAATGATAAATATTTTGGTGGATATTAGGAGTGAGATGTAAAAAGAATACAGAAGATATATAAAACTGTATTTAAGAAATTATAGCCGATTGCACATATAAAGGTGTACCGCAATGAAGTAAGAATTTTTTCATGCAGTACACCTTTTTTATTGAAAAAATTCAAAGTTTTGGCATGAAAGGGGGTTAGGGGGAGTTTCCCCCTATGAGCAATTTTTACAGATTTCTCATCATGGAAATTCTGTAAAAAAAGTGCCTGTGGACGTCCACAGGCAGTGCTTGCTATTCTTCTGCAAACTGTCTGAAGGAAGTTTGCGTGTTGTACGAGTTTAGACGAGCAGACCACAACACATACCTGCATGATTACTCGATTTTAACAGACATTTTTTGAGAAAACTTCTGTAAACATGAAAGGATTTTTCGTATTTTCCATTTAGAATATAACTGGGGCTGAAAGGAGGGAAAAATGGATGACCACCGCAGACCGCAGAATGGAGATTATCAGTATTCTTGTGGTCAGCGGTCATATGACAGCCGGAGAGCTGGCACAGGAATTGGGCGTTACAAGACGCACGATCTTAAATGATATTGCAGCACTCACCTACGGCTATCCTGTATACACAAAGCCGGGTGCCGGCGGCGGGATTTTCATCATGGAAAGCTATAAGCCGTATAATAATACGCTCACATTTTTTGAACAGGAACGGCTCAAAAAAATGTATGATGCCGCAGAAGGGGAAGATAAAAAAGTTTTAGAACGTGTCCTCCGAAAATACGGGGCGGATAAGCTGGAGCTGTAACTTCTGCGGGGCATATCGGAATGAAAACTGAATACTGTATGACATACAGGACGTAAGGATATGCGTAGCCACTATGTAGGTGCGCCATGATATGCCTGCTCTGGTCTGAAACCGGAGTGAGAGCGACGAAGTGCCGGGCACGGCATTGAAGCAAAGGCATGGAGCGATAGAACCTGACAAAATGCACAGAAGATGTGCGGGGCGATGAGGCATATCCGTGATAATGATACTTCCGGCTAAAAAAGATAATCCGGTCATGAAATGACGGTGCGATTCCGATGTGGGCAGCGTAATGAACTGCCACCTGTATGGCGTTTAAACGATTGAAAAAATGAGCGAAAATGACAGAAAATGACAGGGAATTTGTAATTGATTAAATTGGCAGAGATTATCAGAACAGCGTTAGGGCGGTTATGGACGTAATAGTTTGTAACCGCCCTTTTTTAGCGTTCATACGGGAGGAACTGAATTGACAGATAAGAAAAATTGCAGGAAGAAAAACAGGGACGATTCTACAAGGATTATCGTGGAGCGGGTGTATCTCGGCGGTCAGAGCATGGAGGATGCTTTCCGCAGGATCAACGAAGAAACGGTCAGGGAAAATTTCAAGGAAATGATGAAAAAAGCGATTTAATTTCGGGGGTGGTCATGCTATAATATTTATAGTGTGTTCCGCCCTTTTTATGGAGGAAAACAGATGAAAGGGAACGGAGCAAAAATCACAGCTTTATATTGCAGACTGTCACAGGACGACGGGAATGTCGGAGACAGCATGAGTATCCAAAGCCAGAAAGCGATCCTTGAAAAGTATGCAAGGGAAATCGGGAAAACAGCGTATTCTTTCTATGTGGACGACGGCTATTCCGGTACGAATTTCCAAAGACCGAGTTTTCAGAGACTGGTTGCTGACATCGAGGAAGGGAAGATTGATACGGTCATTACCAAAGACCTCTCCCGCCTTGGAAGGAATTATCTGGAAAGCGGCGCATACATCGAGGTGTTTTTCCCGCAGCATCATGTGCGCTACATCGCAGTCAATGACGGTGTGGATTCTGACCAGAATGGAGGGCTTGACATCACGCCATTACGGTTGAGAAAAAATCCCAGACCATCACAGCATCCGATATCACAAAAACTTTCGGTGATGCAGCGTTTTCTATTGGGGCAGTAACAGATGGAAATGGAGCTTTGACGTATGTATCTGATAATACCTCTGTTGCAACAGTAGATGCGAATGGAATTGTAACCTTAGTTAATGCAGGAACTGCCCACATTGCAATCAAGGCATCCGAAACAGCGAATTATAAAGCAGCGGAAAAGAGAATTACCGTTACTGTAAATCCAGCCGAAGAACCATCAGAGACGTCTTCAGAAGAGCCGGAGAACCCTTCCGAAGAACCAGAGACGCCTTCCGGAGACCTAGAGGAAAATGAACAGACCATTACCGCAAAGGATATTACCAAAACCTACGGTGACAAACCATTCTCTCTTGGCGCAAAAACCAGTGGCGGCGGAAAACTGACCTATAAAATATCAAATACAAAGATTGCCACGATAGATAAAAAAGGCAAAGTCATCATCAAAGGCTGCGGACGAACCCAGATTAAAATTACAGCCGCAGCAAACGGTAAAATAGCACGGTATCTAAGACAGTCACGAAGCTGAAAGGCGGTAAGAAGTATTATGTCAGAGTATGTGCTTATACCACAGCAGACGGCAAGAAAATCAAAGGAAATTACAGCAAAGTAATGAGTATAAAAGTGAAGAAGTAAAATTCATGATTGAGTGACAGTAACAGAATACCACAGATTTCTGCAAAACAGTTTGCAGAGGTCTACTGTATTCTTCTTCTGGCAAATGAGCCATTCAGTAGATGAAAAAGATTTCTATACACAGCCGGGAAGTGCAGACAGTTTCAGACAGACCATTCCAAGGACGCCGGTGCTTAACGAGGTACGAGTTTAGCATCCGCTGCGCTCCTTGGTGAGCGAGAGCGTGTCTGAATGAGACTGTCTGCACTTCCCGGCGTCCCTTTCTCAAGAATCTGAAAAAATCAGTTGTATTTTTCTACAACAACCATTATAATAATGATGTTATCAATTCTGATATCAAAGCAATTATCCTATCAAATTTGTCTGGTATAGCATTTTGTAAATTACATGACCAAATAACTTGAAAACACTATGCAGAAAGCAGGCAATGACCGGGCGCATCGCCCAATTTATTCAAATCGAAAACAACATAAAAGGGGGAATTTTATGGCAAAAGAAGAACCGTTTGTAACGAATGTAGCAGAATTTTTTCCAGAAGGCTACGCATTTAACTTAAGTGATTTCGCATTGTTTTTATCAGTAATGAAAAACAAGCACGCCTATGAATGTGTACTTAGCATCATTTTAGATGAGTCGGAAATCAAAATGGCAGAGGTTAAAGTGGAACAGGTGATTCTAAACAAATACGGAAAGCGCGCCATCCGCCTGGACGCCTGGGGAAGAACCACCGATGACAGGCAGGTAAATATGGAGATGGAAAATAATGCAGGCAATGATAATGTAGTAAAGCGTTCTCGGTATTATCAGGGACTTTTAGACAGTCCCATACTGAAATCCGGAAAAAAGACAAAGTACAGGGAACTGCCCTCCACAATTATTATTTTCATCACTCAGGAAGATATTTTCGGAAAAGACAGGGCAAAGTATACTTTCACAGAGCAATGCGAGGAAATAGAGGGTCTGCACCTTGAGGATGGCACAACGAAAATTTTTCTGAATATGAGCAGCAAAAATGGTTCCAAAGAGCTGATAAGTCTGTTACAATATATGAAGAACACAAGATTAGATAATCCCGAAATCCAAGTGAGAGACGAGAGGATTGTGGAGTTAGATAAGATTGTATCAGAAGTAAAAGAATCGGAAGAATGGGAGGCAGTGCAGATGAACATTCTTGAGGTTGGAATTAACAGGGGAATTAGCAGAGGCGAAACACAAAAACTGGTGCAGCAGGTATGTAAAAAGTTAGCAAAAGGCAATTCTGTGGAAGAAATTGCGGATATGCTGGAAGAAGAACCGGAAATGATTCAAACCATATGTGATATAGCAGCGCAATATGCGCCGGATTATGATATCGGCGAAATTACAAAAGAACTAACAAAGTAGTCTGCCAAAAAATTTAATCTGCTACAAATTTCTGCAAAAGAACTGTTAGAAATATCAATTATATTTTGGAATGAAAAAGTATATTACATTCAAACAATGAAAGAAATGAGGTAACCATGAAACGTGTATTTTTAATCGTATTAGACAGTGTAGGCATCGGAGAAATGCCGGATGCGGCAGACTACGGGGACGCAGGGAGCAATACCATTTTAGCGGCTTCCAAAAGCCCTTATTTTTCCATGCCAAACATGAGAAAGCTTGGTTTTTTCAACATTGACGGGGTAAACATCGGAGAAAAAGAAACAAATCCTACCGGAGCAGTGGCAAGAATGACGGAGGTTTCCAAGGGGAAAGATACCACCATCGGTCACTGGGAGATTGCAGGGGTCATTTCACCAAGCCCGCTGCCGACCTATCCGAACGGTTTCCCAGAGGAAGTCTTAAAAGAATTTAGCGAAAAGACAGGTAGGGGCGTACTCTGCAATAAGCCCTATTCCGGCACGGATGTCAT
>JAGAIK010000105.1 GCA_017626625.1 Roseburia sp. | reverse complement strand
TCTGCATTTATCTACAGATTTTCTGTTTCACCGTAACGTTATCCACATTTTCATAAAGTAAGCGGCTTATCTTATTGATAATTAGGCTAAACACAAGTGCAATAAAGGTTTATCTTCCACTAATTACACCAGAGGCTGCTTTGTGGGTGTCCCCGCTTTCCTTGGATAAGTTCCCGGAGTTTTTTTCTTCTTCTCAATCACTACAAAGGAACGCTTCTGCTCATACAAATCAAACTTATAAACATCAACAATTTTACCACCCAAAACAGAAATCGCCTTTTTTGCCTGGTTCACTTCCTCTTCTATTTCTCCGGATTTATAGGAAATAAATTTCCCCCCCACCTTAACAAAAGGAATGCAGTATTCACTTAAAGAGGATAAATTTGCCACGGCACGAGATACACAAAGGTCAAATTGTTCCCGATATTGGCTATTTCTTGCCAACTCCTCCGCCCTTGCGTGAACCGTCTCTACTTTCTCCAATCCCAGCCTTTCAATGACTTCCTGTAAAAATTTTATCCGCTTATTCAAAGAATCTGCCAACACCAGTTTTATTTCCGGAAAAGCGATTTTCAAAGGAATACCGGGAAACCCGGCACCGGTTCCCAAATCAAGAATACTGCACTCCTTGGATAAATCATAAATCTGACAGAGGGAAAGGCTGTCTAAAAAATGTTTTTCGATAACTTCATCAAAATCCGTGATGGCAGTAAGGTTCATCACCTTATTTGTCTCCACCAGAAATTCATAATAGGTTAAAAACTGCTCTATCTGTTTGTCTGAAAGAGTAATATTGAAAGCTTTCAGACCTTCTTTAAATTTTTTTACATTATAATCCATACGTGAACTGCCTTTCCTTCCGGTGTGCTGATATGCTGCCGGCTTATTTCATTTTATATTCCCACATCTCGGCATAAATTTAATTACAACTTAATTATTTTCATTCTTATGGTATTTCATCTGCTCCATGTAAACCAGCAGCACCGAAATATCTGCAGGAGATACACCGGAAATTCTCGATGCCTGTCCGATGGAAAGGGGCTGGTAAGTCTTTAGCTTCTGCCGCGCTTCAATACGGAGGCTTGGAACTTCATCATAATTGAAATCCTCCGGTATTTTCTTTTTCTCTAACTTCTTAAAACTCTCCACCTGCTTAATCTGTCTGGTGATATAACCGTCATATTTAATGTTGATATTTACCTGTTCCCTCACCTCATAGGGTAAATCAGGACGCTCCTTATCAATGGGCGCCAACTTTTCATAATCTAATTCCGGTCTGCGGATTAACTCGGTCAAAGTAGTTCCTGTATTTAAAGGAATACTATCGTAGCTTTCCAGTAAAGCTTGAACCTCTTTATTAGCCCCAATTCTCACCTGAGCAACCCGCTCCGTTTCCTTCGCAATCAATTCCTCTTTTTCACAGACCCAATCATAGCGCTCCTTGGAAATCAGACCAATCTCATATCCCTTTTTCGTCAAACGCAAATCCGCATTATCCTGCCGGAGCAGCAAACGGTACTCCGCCCGGGAGGTCATCATTCGATAAGGTTCATGGTTTTCCTTGGTCACTAAATCGTCAATCAACACACCAATATAAGCTTCCGAACGGTCCAACACCAAGGGCTCTCTTCCTAAAATTTCCATCGCCGCATTGATGCCCGCCACAAGCCCCTGGCACGCCGCTTCCTCATAACCGCTGCTTCCGTTAAATTGTCCGCCGGAAAAAAGTCCCTTGATATTCTTAAATTCCAGCGTCGCATAAAGCTGGTTCGGATTGATACAGTCATATTCAATGGCATAGGCATTCCGCACAATTTTTACATGCTCCATTCCGGGAAGGGTGCGATACATCTCATGCTGCACGTCTTCCGGAAGAGAGGAGGACATTCCGCCCACATACATTTCATTGGTATTGATACCCTCCGGCTCAATAAAAATCTGATGACGGTCTTTATCTGCAAATTTTACCACTTTATCCTCGATGGAGGGGCAATATCGTGGTCCTGTGCCTTCAATAATTCCTGCATAAATAGGAGAACGGTCCAAATTATTTCGGATTATCTCATGAGTTTTCGGATTGGTATAGGTCAGCCAGCAGGAAACCTGGTCAATCTGCACATCCTCCGGATTGGTGGTAAAGGAAAAAGGAACAACTCTCTCATCCCCCTTCTGCTCCTGCATTTTAGAAAAATCCAGGGAGCGCTTATCTACTCTGGCAGGGGTTCCCGTTTTAAACCGGAACATTTCAATTCCGTGAGCAATCAAAGAATCCGTCAGATGATTTGCCGCCATAAGTCCGTTTGGCCCGGTATAAGTAATCATCTCCCCG